>JAFCZU010000188.1 GCA_019314185.1 Deltaproteobacteria bacterium
AAACCGGTTGCATTGATTCCTGAATGATGAACAAATACATCCTCGCCTTCTTCCTGCTCGATGAATCCATAACCTTTGCTGCTATTAAACCATTTTACAATTCCATTAGCCATAGTTGACATCCTCCTTTCAAAAAATTCTCATAGTCCCAAACTTCAGGATGCCATTTTGACAAACGGATCTTTCCTTTAGCACGAAACCAGCCCGTCAATTAAAGACAAGCCATTATTGATTAAATAAATAATAACACTGATTAAGCGGAAAGCAAGTTTATTTTCGATTTTTCTCTGAAATAAAAGCATAAATTCGCCAGGCAACTGACCACTCTAATTCATTAAAACTTGACGCACAAACCCAATTTTCCTATACTTATCCTTCCCAAAAGCAAATTTTAAAACAGCTAAAGTGTTATGATGATTTTTATTTTAATGCTCTCGATGCCGAATAATTTCACCCTCAATTAAATAAATAACCTCTTCGGCAATATTGGTGGCATGATCTGCTATTCGCTCAAGGTGGCGGGAAACCAAGAGCAGGTTGATCAGATAACTCACACGATCCGGGTGCTCGCCAATAGCCTGTTTGACCACATCATACGCTTCATTCAGCAGATTATCCACTTCATTGTCCAAGGTGCAAACACGCAAAGCAAGGTCCACGTTCATGTTCACAAGTGCATCCAGGCTTTTCTTGAGCATGTATTCGCTCTTTTCCGCCATTAAAGAATAATCGAATGCAATGTCAAGCCTTTTTCGTTTCGAGATAATGCATACCCGTTCTGCGATGTTCACCGCCTCATCTCCGATTCTTTCCAGATCATTATTGATTTTGATTACAGCTATAAGAAACCTGAGATCTATGGCAACGGGCTGATGCAGAGCCAGTATTTTTAAACATTCTTCCTCTAATTCTACTTCAAACTCATCTATCTCATAATCACTCTTAATGATCTTTTTTGCAAGATTCGCATCTCTTGACTCGATGGCCTTGATAGCCATGCGAACACGTTCTTCGACCATGGCGCCAAGTGAGAGAGTCATCTTTTTTGTTTTTTCAAGTTCTCTTTGAAAATGTATGGTCATGATAATTTTCCCCGTTTGTTATCCGAACCTGCCGGTGATGTAATCTTCTGTCTGCTTGAGTTTTGGTTTTGTGAAAATGGCATCGGTTTTATCTGCTTCAATAAGTTTTCCGAGGTAGAAAAAGGCCGTGATGTCTGAAACCCTGGCAGCCTGCTGCATATTATGCGTAACTATAATGATTGTGTATGTTTTTTTAAGCTTGTGGATTAATTCTTCGATTTTCTGTGTAGCAATGGGGTCCAGAGCTGAGCACGGTTCATCCATAAGGAGAACATCCGGCTGAACAGCCATTGCCCGGGCTATGCAAAGCCGCTGCTGCTGCCCTCCCGACAGGCCAAGGGCTGATTTATGGATTCTGTCTTTTACTTCATCCCACAAGGCGGCTGCTTTAAGGCTTGTTTCCACCTGCTGAGTAATATAAGCTTTGTCATTAATGGCGTTGACGCGCATGCCGTATGCAACATTTTCAAAAATGCTTTTTGGAAAAGGGTTGGGCTTTTGAAATACCATGCCTATTCGACGACGAAGTGAAACAACATCCACAGCTGGATTGTAAATATTCCGGTTATCCAGCAGAATTTTTCCCTCGATGCGGCTGTAAGAGATTAGATCGTTCATCCGGTTCAGGCAGCGCAGCAGGGTGCTTTTTCCGCATCCTGACGGGCCGATAAAAGCTGTTACCTCATTAGCATAAACATCCAGTGAAATATCTGTCAGCGCCTTAAAATCTCTGTAAAAAAAATTTAATTCTTTTATTATAATTCTTAATGTTTTTTCCATAGTCAATCCCAATCAACGGTATTTTCTCAATAAATCCGGGTAGCTAATTTCAGCTTGATTCTCAGTTGGCAAGTGTTTTATTCACCACGAAGTTACGAAGAAACACGAAGTCATTGTTTTTTTTTATTGTAGTTCTTCGTGATCTTCGTGGTAAAACAATCATAACGAAATGTTTGCTCACAGTTCTGAAACACAACTCATGCCCGGACTTTTTGAGAAGTTACAATCAACGCTGCTTTTGTAATCGCGCCCTGTAAATGATTGCCATAAGGTTTAAGCCCAGAACAAGGACAATAAGCACAAGGGATGTCCCGTACTGGAGATGGCGGGTTGCCTCGATTTCCGTGCCAGCGGTTGCCAGAACATAAATATGATAAGGAAGCGCCATGACTTCATCAAAAATAGATGACGGTAGAGAGGGTGTAAAAAAAGCTGCCGCAGTAAACATAATAGGCGCTGTTTCTCCTGCTGCCCTGCTGAGCCCTAAAATTCCTCCTGTAAGGATGCCGGGCAGGGCAGCCGGTAGGACTACCCGGTAAATAGTCTGCCATTTTGTGGCGCCAAGGCCGAGAGATGCTTCCCTGTAAGTATCCGGAACAGACCGCAGGGCCTCTTCGGTAGCTCCTATAATAACGGGGAGTGTAAGAACAGCCAGAGTAAGGGCGCCCGCAAGAATACTTACGCCCATTTTAAGATAAACCACAAAAAATGCCAGGCCAAAAAGACCAAACACAATTGAAGGCACACCTGCCAGGTTGTTAATTCCGAGATGGATTATTCGTAATATACGGCCTTGAAAGGCATACTCGTTAAGATAGATCGCTGAAGCAACGCCGATCGGGATAGCCACAATAATAGCGCCCAGGCCCAGGCAAACAGTTCCGACAATGCAAGGAAAAATTCCCCCCTTAGTCATGGAATCCATTGGCGGCTGTGTAAGAAATGTCCAGGTGATGGCTCTCCATCCTCTTGACACTAAAAAATAGAATATGATCAACAGGGCAATGCCGTTAATGGCAGCAGACACCTTGAAAAAACCAAACATAATGAACTGTAATAATTTGCGCCGGCCCTGAACGCGGTTTGAATTTTTAAACATAACACAAAGTCCATTTACAGGGTTGATGCGCCAACCTGTTTATATTTATGAGAGATATGATCCGCTGCCAGGTTAAAAAGCAGCGTGAAGAGAAACAGCACGACTGCTGTTGCAAACAGGGCATGATAATGTTCCCCCCTGAAAGGTGCTTCCGCCATTTCTGCGGCTATGCTTGCAGGCATGGGCCTGACCGGATCAAACAGGGATATGGGAACAATAGCCGCTCCTCCTGCAACCATGAGTACCACCATGGTTTCTCCGATAGCTCTGGACATACCGAGAATAATTGCTGTTGTGATGCCGGAAAGGGATGCCGGCAGGATGACCCGTGATATGGTTTCCCAGTGAGTGGCGCCAAGCGCCAGGGAAGCTTCTTTAAGCTCTGTGGGCACGCTAAAAATGGCATCTTCCGAGATACTGCAAATAGTCGGAATAGACATAAAGGCCAGCATTAATGATGCATTAAAAAGATTCAGGCCCGTGGCAACACCAAAGACCTCTTGAAGAAATGGAGCTATAATTACCATTCCGAAAAAGCCTATTACCACGGAAGGTAGCGCTGCCATAAGTTCCACAATCGGTTTGACCCATTGCCGAACATTGGCAGAGGCTGTTTCTGCAAGATAAAGGGCTGTCAGAACTCCCAACGGAATGGAAATTAAGGAAGACACACATGTTACGGATAGGGAGCCGATAATCAGCGGAAAGATTCCGAAATCCGGAGGCTCATCAGTCGGGTACCAGTATTGCCCAAAAACAAAATCCTTAACAGAAACCTCTTTGAAAATGGGAAGCCCCTCCATAAACAGAAAAATCGTAATTAATGCAAGGGTTGCTATTGAAGCCAGCGAAATACAGAAAAATGTGATCCGGATAATCTTTTCAGTTCTGTATCTGCTTTTTCCGCTATGACTGCTTGTTGCCACACTTTCTCCTTGTTCAGGGTTCAGGGTTTAGGGTTCAAAGGTTGTTGTTTTCCCAAATTGAGGAGCGAAACGATATCATTATTCAAAATTCGATGTTGGACGTTCGATGTTCGATGTTCATCCCTTACTTTCCTTTTAATACAAAGGCACATACCCTGCTTCAGATACATATTTTTGACCTTTTTCCGGATGCACTAAAAAGTTGATAAAATTAAGCGTATCGCCTTTCGGCCATCCTGGCGTGAACATATAGAGCGGTCTGCTGATGGGATAAGTTCCATTCAGAGTTGTTTCTGCCGATCCCTCAATATTGTTAACCCTCAAAGCTTTGACGGAACCGGTCATATAGCCGAGCCCTATGTAGCCGATAGCATTTTTATTCTGTGCAATGGCCTGCACAATAGCTCCGTTGGAAGCCTGGAGAAGCGCCCTGGGGAAAACCCTTTCTTTTTTCATGACTTTTTTATACCAGACCTCGTAGGTTCCGGAAGAGGTGTCACGGGAGATAACGACAACTGGTCTGTCAGGTCCGCCAATCTGTTTCCAGTTTTTGATTTTACCCATATAGATGTCTTTAAGCTGAGTCATGCTGAGATTCATTATATTATTGCTTGGATGCACCACCGGCACGATACAGTCGTAAGCCACCGCAAAAGGAACCGGATATCTTCCCTTTTCCACAGCCAGTTTTACTTCCTTTTGTTTGATAAAGCGGGAGCTGTCGGCAATATCGGTCAACCCATCGATGAGCGCCTTTATTCCATTACCTGATCCGCCTCCTGAAATCGATATCTTTACATCAGGATTGTCTTTCATATACACTTCGGCAACCTTTTGGGCAATGGGCAATACAGTTGTTGAGCCTTTAATTACTATCTTTCCGGCCCAAAGCGGGTTAGCTGTAAAACAAACGGTCAGAGCAATTATTGATATTAAAAGAGTTCGTAATTTCATTTTTTACCTCCAAGTTTTATGTGTTAAACGTAAAATACGTGTAACTGTTCAGCCATAAAGTCACCAGACATATAATATAATTCTTAATGCTCTGTGATTTCTTTGCATTTAAACTTATCTGCGTTCACTTGTGTGAATCCTCCAAAGGCGGACAAGTCTGTGGCTGAATATCTACAAATACGTCAAAATTGTTAGATTCGTGTTAGAGTTATGTTAATATCCGGTTAATGTACTTTTATAATCACCTCCTTCTTTTTATATAGAGTGTTTTCCATTTTGCGCATGCAGTGATCTGTTTCGAGCGTACTGAAATGTTTATATCGGGATTGTTAGGTTTTGATTGGAAAAGGAATAGGAGTTTGTTCAAAAATGATGGGCCGATTCTCAAAAATTAAAAAGCAGACCCCTTTTTTTGTCAAAGTATTTGTTTTTAAAGCGAATAAAGGTATAAAGAAATGCAGGAGAAAGTCGTCACAGTACTTGATTGGCAGAGTATGTCAGAAGCTTCGTTCTTCCGGCAGGCTTGATCCGGCAAATCCTCGTATTTACAACGACGTCTCTATTGCATTGCTTGCCAGGCAGATAGAAGCGGTAGTTGTGACGACAAATATCTCCGATTTTAAAAAGATCCATCAGGTAGTTGATTTCAAATTCAGGAAGGTAATGTTGCCATTATAGCAGGCCGACCATTCCCTAAAAAGGTTGGTGAACTGCAACAGAAATAGTCAAACTGTATACCAATTAATCAAGAAACTGTTTACAATAAAATGTGCTGCAAAATTATGTGGTGCCCGTTTCCCAAACGGGCAGATAAGAGCACCTGTCACTACAATCCGCCGATTGCCTTGCCCATAGCAAAATTTATTAAGCACTTACAGATATTTCATAAAAAAATCGAAAACAGTTTTATACCTGTCAACCGGTTTTCTTGTCACTATCTCTGCCAGCCATCAAACTATTTGCTTTTGAAATTAATAAAGGTATAATTACCTTAAATTATGAAAAAATTGTGGGATTCTCACATTTCGTATTTTAGAATTATGAATGCTCTGCACGAATGCTCCGGTCGGATAGTAGTGAGATCAATAGATGACAGACATTGAATACAAAAAGACTATATTTGAAATTCTAAATAATTTTAAAGGCATTGAACCACTTAAAGAATTATTCTGGTCAGAATTGAACTATGATCGGGTTAATGAATCTCTTTCCCGAAGGGGTTGGCCTAAAACAGCAACTGGGGTCTTAGCGGAAGATCCTGTTCTGTTTGCTTCCGGTGGGCAGGGCGATGAGTTTCACATTATCTATTCACGTTTGTCATCGGATCGTCTTTTTATTACTCATGAACGGCCTGTTATTTCAAAGCTTTTGAATGATCATCCTTACTCGTTGTTTATATTCTCAAATAAGGCACAGGACAGATGGCATTTCATTAACGTTAAATATGTGGAAAAGTCAGAAATGTTGACGAAACACATATACTGCAGCCGGTGATATTTGGCACATTATTATCAGAAGAAGTGAACGAAAGATGCAAATAACCCCCTGCCACGCAAAATACTTCGCCTATGAGCTTACTCGTCAAGGCGGTGATGGTGTTGAACGTCTTTCCAGGTCTCTCTTTGATGCCTGTGTTGATCTGAATCCTCATCAAATTGAAGCCGCCCTTTTTGCAATACGCTCACCAATCTCAAAAGGGGTGTTGCTGGCAGACGAAGTTGGTCTTGGAATCAATCAGAAAGCAATGGGCGCTGGAACTTGAAGAAAAATTCAATCTTCCCTGTAAAATCATAGATGCAAAGTCATATCGAGAAGCTGTAAAAAACGGCAGCCTTAATCCCTTTGAAGATAATGCCATTACTATAACCTCTATGCATTACGCCAGCCGTAAGATTGAGGAAACAAGAGCTGTCGGATGGGATCTTGTTGTAATTGATGAAGCGCATAAACTGAGAAATGCCTATCGGCAAAGCAACAAGATGGGTAAAATATAAGATGGGCTGTTGAAGACAAAAGAAAAATCCTGCTTACTGCAACACCTCTCCAGAATTCATTGTTAGAGCTGTATGGATTGTCCACAATTATTGATGAACGCATATTTGGAGATTTGCCATCCTTTCGCACTCAGTATGTAAATATGGGCGGTGACCTTCCTGATTTGCGTGACCGGCTTCAGTTTTTCTGTCAAAGAACTTTGCGCAGTCAAGTGCTTGAATATATCCAATATACTCAGCGCAAACTGATAACTCAGCATTTTCAACCTACAGATCAGGAGCAGAACCTATACGAAGCAATTTCAAATTTTCTCAAACGTGATGGCACCTATGCTATACCTGATCAGCAGCGTCACCTGACAACGCTTATAGTCCGAAAGCTTCTGGCATCGTCATCTCATGCAGTTGCAGGCACCTTAAAAGTTATGCGGAACAGGCTGATTGATATGCGTGATAATATTTCAGCTAAGCCTGATCTGACGGAAAGAATTGTTGAAGATGAAGAGATTGATGACGAGCTTGTTGATGAGCTTCTTGACAATGAAATCGATAAAAATGTTCAGGAACCGGACAAAAAGCAGGTTAAGGCTTCTGAAACTGAAAAGGTAATCCGCAAAAAACTCGATGATGAGATTGACGAGCTTGACCGCTATATTCAATGGGCGGAAAGTATCGGCATCGACACAAAAGCAAAAGCATTGCTTAAAGCTCTTGATATTGGTTTTGAGAAAATGGCTAAAATGAAGGCTTCGCAAAAAGCTATTGTTTTTACAGAATCTATTAAAACGCAGATGTATTTAAAGGATTTTCTGGAAAATAATGGCTATGCCGACCGAGTTATTACGTTTAACGGCACGAACAGAACACCTGAATCCACACAAATTTATGAAAAATGGGTTAAGAGCCAAACAGACTCAGGACGTGTAACCGGCTCAAGAGCGGTTGATGTCAGAATGGCGATAATAGAACATTTTCAGAATAATGCAAATATCATGATTGCTACTGAAGCGGCCGCTGAAGGTATTAATCTTCAATTCTGCTCTCTTGTAATAAATTTTGACCTTCCATGGAATCCCCAAAGAATAGAACAGCGCATTGGCCGCTGTCATCGTTACGGCCAGAAACATGATGTGGTTGTAATAAATTTTCTAAACCGGAAAAACAGGGCGGACTGTCGTGTATATGAACTTTTGAATTCAAAATTCAACCTGTTTACCGGGGTGTTTGGCGCATCTGATGAAGAAATTGAAACTGCTTTTACCAAACTACAGAACGAACTTGATGATAAAATTAAGACCAGGATTAATGATACACGCAGAATTCTTTTGGAAAATTTTGATGAAGATGTCCATGCCCGTCTGAAAGTTAATCTTGATGGCACACGGGAACGGCTGGATAACATTGGCCGTATGTTCTGGAGATTAACCCTGTTTATTCTTAATGACAGGGCTGACTTTGATGATACCTCGTTTTCTTTTGAACTGAAAGATCCTCCGATAACTAATGCAAAACCCGGCCAATATCATATGATTTCAAAATCACATGTCAATATTAGCGGAGATTTTCTTTACCGACTGTCGCATCCGCTTGGAGAACATGTTATTGAATCCGGGAAAAAGCTGCAATGTGTCAAACAACATTGTTAAGTTTGATATTTCTAATCATCCCACACGAATTTCTGTTATAGAGTCTTTAAAGGGCCGGTCAGGCTGGTTGACGCTTCAAATGCTTAAGATTGAATCATTTGACGATACAGAATATCTCCTGTTTTCAGGATTTGACAATAACGGCGCATCGTTGGACCAGGAAACATGTGAAAAACTTTTTAACTGTAATGGAGTAGTTAAAGAACAAAGTATATCA
>JAFCZU010000017.1 GCA_019314185.1 Deltaproteobacteria bacterium
TGTAATGCCAATTTATGAATATCATTGTAATAATTGTGACCGGAATTTTGAAGTTCTGGTTTTTGGGAAAGAAAAACCGAGCTGCCCTTCATGCAGCAGCAAGAAGATCAGCAGGCTTATGTCTGCCTGCGGCTTTATGAGCAAAGGAAGCGGCGGTGAAACAGTTAAAAGTTCTGCTACAGACTCATCATGCAGCGGATGCACAGCCACCAGTTGCTCAACATGTGGTCACTGAGAACAAATTAAAAGATGAACGTCGAACATCGAACGTCGAATAATGATGTCGCTTCGCTATTTAAATTATTTTAAAATCAAATAAAAAAACATAATTGTACTATACAATGAAAAAAAACATTAAGATCGGAACAAGAGGAAGCAACCTGGCTTTATGGCAGGCCCGCTGGGTACAATCAACCCTTCAAACAATTCATCCCTCTTTTTCCTTTGAAATCGTAACAATAAAGACAAAAGGTGACAAGATCTTAGACGTTCCACTTGCAAAGGTCGGAGGAAAAGGGCTTTTTGTAAAGGAAATCGAAGAAGCGCTTTTAGATAAACGCATTGATCTTGCTGTTCACAGCATGAAGGATATGCCCGCTGAAGTGCCTGATGGGCTTTGTATCGGCGCGGTTCCGGAACGTGAATCCCCGCAGGATGTTCTTATTTCTCAAAAAGGGGTTTTATTTTCAGAACTTTCCACAGGGGCCGGCATAGGCACCAGCAGTCTTCGTCGCAGCTCCCAACTTTTACACTTAAGGCCGGATCTGAAAATATTGCCGTTACGCGGAAATCTTGGCACCCGCCTGAAAAAAGTCAAAGCAGGGGATATGGATGCTATAATTCTTGCGGCAGCCGGTGTAAAACGGCTTGGCTTTGAAAACAGAATAACGGAATACATAGATGAAAATATAATGTTGCCGGCAGTAGGTCAAGGGGCCTTGTGTATCGAGATTCGGGAAAATGATCCTGTAATCAAACCCCTAATAGCAACCCTGGATCATAGGCAAACAAAAAAGGTAGTTTCAGGGGAGCGGGCTTTTTTGCATCGCCTGGAGGGAGGCTGCCAGGTACCGATTGCAGCCCATGGTAAAATTGAGAATAATATATTTACCTTGAACGGGCTTGTCGCAACAATAGACGGCAAAGTCATAATAAAGGACACAGTATCTGGATCTATTGACAATGCTGAGAGCATTGGGATACAGCTTGCGGAAAATCTTATTTCAATGGGGGCAAAAGAAATACTGGAAAATCTGAAAAATAATCTTTAACTGTTCAGCCGCAGATTTACACAGATGAACGCAGATAGATTGAAATACAACCTATCTTAAGCGATTAGCTGTTAGCAATTAGCTCTTATTGTTTTGGGTGGTTACCAGTAATTCAATTTTCACCCATTGGGTGAAATCCTGATTTTTAGCAATATATTGAAAGTGTTGTGCTAATGGCTAATTGCTCATTTCAGATAAAAATTATATTATATATTTTAGTGACTGGTTTATTACAATAAAAGAAAAAACATCAGTGATGATCAGCGTAGATCGGCGGCTGAATATTTACCTGCTTTTATTGAAAACCTCTGTGATCTCTGTGGTAAGAATTTTTTACAACGAATCGAAATATTATGATGAAAACAATTAAAGGTAAAGTATATCTTGTCGGCGCAGGACCAGGCGATCCTGGATTAATTACCGTCAAGGGCTTGGAATGCATCAAAAATGCAGATGTAATAATTTATGATTATCTTGCATCGCCTGTTCTTCTTAAACATGCCGGGGGAAATGCCGAAATTATATATGTTGGCAAAAAAGGGAGCAACCATACGCTGCCCCAAGATAAAATAAGCGATCTCATAGTGGAAAAAGCAAGCATGGGTTTAACTGTTGCACGGCTAAAAGGCGGAGACCCTTTTATTTTTGGCCGTGGAGCCGAAGAAGCTGAGGAGCTAATCGAGGCTGGGATACCTTTTGAGGTGGTGCCGGGCGTAACCTCTGCAATAGCCGCTCCCGCCTATGCAGGAATTCCGCTGACTCATAGAAGCTTTACTTCTACAGTTGCCTTTGTCACCGGTCATGAAGATCCTACCAAAGAAAAATCAAATATAGACTGGACATCTCTTGTAAAGGGCTTGGGTACTATAGTGTTTCTGATGGGGGTTAAAAACCTTCCCAATATCACAAAGCAGCTCATCAGCCATGGCATGCAAAGCAATATGTCTGTAGCTCTGGTTCAATGGGGCACAACCTCAAGGCAATTCACTGTTTCCGGCACACTTGATAACATTGTTGAACGCGTTAAATCTGCCGGGCTTAAGTCACCGGCGATAATTGTAGTGGGCGGGGTAGTAAAATTAAGAGAAACAATGAAATGGTTTGAAAACAGGCCGCTGTCGGGAAAAAGAATCGTTGTAACCAGGGCGAGGGAACAGGCGAGCGATCTGGTAAAGCTCCTTTCCGATCTTGGAGCAGAATGTCTGGAATGCCCGACGATAAAGATCGTTCCGCCGGATGACTGGAACCCTCTCGATGCGGCAATTAAAAATATTGCCACATACGACTGGCTGGTTTTTACAAGCGTAAACGGCGTAAGCGCTTTTTTTAAGCGGTTGTTTAAAAACAATATGGATGTGCGTTCTTTGGGAAAGTTACGCACAGCATCCATAGGCCCGGCAACCGCAAAAAGAATGTTTGATTTTGGATTAACAAGCGATATTGTGCCAAAAAGTTACAGAGCGGAATCCGTTATCGAGGCGTTTGCGAATGAAGACATAAAGGGAAAAAGGATACTGCTGCCCCGCGCAAAGGAAGCGAGGCCGATTCTTCCTGTAGAACTGGCAAAAATGGGGGCTACAGTCGATGAAATAACCGCATATTGCACAAAAGGGGTTCGAGATAATGCAGAGCTTCTGTTGTCGCGGCTTCAAGAAGGCACAATAGATCTTATAACTTTTACAAGTTCATCTACTGTAAAAAATTTCCATGCACTAATACCACCAGTAAAGTTCAATGATCTGATGAAAGGCATAACAGTTGCCAGCATAGGCCCGATAACCGCCGATACCGCAAAAGATCTGGGGTTTGATGTTCATATCGTCGCCGAATCCTTCACAATACCAGGGTTAGGCGAAGCAATTAAGCAATTCTATAATCAGAAATAAGCTCACTATCTTGAACTTTCTCTGCCACGAAATCCCCTTAAATCTCCCCTCCACCTGTTTCTTTCGGAGTTTGTATGTTAACGACCGAAATTTAGTCTTTGTAAGCGCAGCTATAATATGTAAAATATAAATTAAACGTAACTACAATAAACCAGGCGCGAAGACACAAAGGATAGAGAGTTTATACATATAAACTCTCTATGAATTTACTGCAATATCAGAGAGTTAAATTTTTCAGGCATTCCTTTCATCTTAATTCCCTTCAAAAGATCGTCTTAATACTTACAGGCAGCTGGGTATTATTTTTAAAAAATTGGCTGGGTATACCCGTTCCTGCTGTGAATAAATGTATCAATTTATCTGAGCGTTATAGAACAACTCCAATTGCGAACAGAAAGAATAGAAACACACTATATTAGTGATATTTATGGCAATGTAAAAAACAGGTTGGAGTATGGAATACAAAAGCTTAATGGAAAGAATTATCACTTTTACACTAAGGTTATTTACCCATCAATGGAACATCCTGTAACAAAACACTTATTTGAAGAGGGCTATATTGCTGTGTAAAATATTTGGAAGGGTAAAAGGAACCAGTAGTTCGTTTATAGTTAGTATTGCTTACCTTGAAGATATATCAAATAGCGGATATCCTTGCTTAGAATGGAAAGATAAAGATAAATTAACAGAAGATCAAAAACAATATATTAAAGATTTTAGCGAAAGATTTATAGAGTTATTCGACGTGATGGAATACACTAAACTCGGGATAAAATAAGAGATCAAACATCTCATTTTATCTGCAAAAATCCAGTTAAATCCCAGCAAAAACCATCAAACATCTCATCTTTAAAAACAACCCAAAATAATCAAACCCATATCACACGAGTCCCTGAATAGTCGCACAAAAGTATCACAAAAATATCCACAAATCCACCAACCATAAATATCTCATCTTACCTGCCCCCTCTTAGTGATCTTTGCTCCCGCCAGAACATTTCCCTTGATCACGAACGATCCCGGTAAAAAAGAACCAAACAGTGTAATTTAAACACCTGCCATTCCCCTTGGCAAATGGCAAAACAGTTACGCTCCCAATATTGACGGCTTCGTAAAAAGTCTCTTGTGAAAGACTTTGAGCATTTTGGGAAAAAAGCAATTAAGATGTTCATCGTTAAGAAATGCAAGCTGTTCTTTTTTTGCGCTTTTTTATGAAACCGGAGTTCCGGGTTTTACCTTTCTGTCAACTGCCGATACAGCACATCCTTTTTCTTCAACAGCCGCTATCACCATCCCATTAGATTCTATGCCCATGAGTTTAACAGGCTTCAAATTCACAACAACAATCACCTGCTTGCCTACCAGTTCCTCGGGGGTATAGCTCGCGGCAATTCCTGCTACAATGGTGCGTTTTTCTCCAATATCCACTTCTAACTTCAACAGCTTTTTTGCTTTTGGAATTGCTTCTGCATGAAGTACTGTAGCCACCCTGAAATCAACCTTGCTAAATGTTTCCATAGATATCTCAGATTTTATGGCAGGCGATATGGAAGCGGAAGTAGTCTGTTTACTATCCTTTTTCAAATCAACCCTTGGAAACAGAGTAATCGATTTCAGAAGCTTTGTACCAGGCTTAATTACTTTCCAAGTCTTGAGTTTGTCAAAACTGATAACCTTTTTACCTAAAAACATGTCCGGTTCAATTCCAAGATGCTTCTGTATCTTTGCTGATGTGTCCGGCATAATAGGCGAAATCAAGCCGGATATTATTCCAAGCCCATTCAGAAGGTTATGGATAACTACTTCGAGCTGCTTTTTGCTGGATTTCTTCTTCGCAAGAACCCAGGGCGCTGTAATATCAACATATTTGTTCATGTGACCGATAAACCCCCATACAGCCAGCACAGCTTTATGAAAAGCAAAACTGTCCATGGCTTCCTCAAATTGTGCGATAGCTCTTAATGCGTCAGACTCCAGATCAAGCTGCAACTCCTCCTCGACATCAGAATCAATATCAGGCACTATCCCGTTAAAATATTTATGGGCCATGACCAAAACCCGTGAAAACAAGTTTCCCAGATCATTTGCCAGATCAGCATTTATACGCTGCACAAACGCTTCTTCACTAAAGCTGGAGTCCAGTCCGAACACCATATCCCTCATCAGAAAAAATCTGAACGCATCAAGTCCGTAAACATCTTTCATCTGCAACGGCTCAATTACATTCCCAATACTTTTCGACATCTTGCTTTGATCAACATTCCAGTATCCATGAACATTCAAATGTTTGTATATCGGAATGCCGGCAGCCTTGAGCATAATAGGCCAGTAAATACCATGGGGTTTAAGAATGTCTTTTGCCACAACGTGCTGAGCGTAAGGCCAAAACTTTTTATACAACTCTCCGTCAGGGTATCCTAATCCTGAAACATAGTTTAACAGGGCATCAAACCACACATATGTTACGTATTTATTATCAAAAGGCAGGGTAACACCCCATTGAAGGCGTGTTTTGGGACGGGAGATACAGAGATCTTCAAGAGGTTCTTTTAAAAAGGCCAGCACCTCGTTTCGATAGCGCTCCGGACGTATAAAATCAGGATTCTTTTTAATATGATCGATAAGCCAGTCCTGATAACGACTCATCTTGAAAAAGTAATTAGATTCCTTGATCTTTTCAGGCTCTGTTTTATGATCAGGGCATTTGCCGTCAACAAGTTCGCGCTCTGCATAAAAGCGTTCGCACCCAAAACAATACAGCCCTTCATATTCGCTGAAATAGATGTCACCGGAATCATATATTTTTTTCAGCATCATTTCCACAACAGCTATATGCGCCGAATCGGTCGTACGTATAAAAAAATCGTATTTGATATTAAGTTCAGGCCACAGATCTTTAAACAGTCCGCTGATTTTATCTACATAGACCCGCGGACTGACATTTTCACTTCTGGCAGCGCGCACCACTTTATCACCATGTTCGTCGGTTCCTGTCATAAAATAAGTTTCCGCCCCGCGCATGGCATTAAACCGACATACAACATCTGCAACCAAAGAAGTATATGCATGCCCAAGATGAGGTCTTGCATTAACATAGTAGATTGGAGTCGTAATATAAAATGGATTTGTCATTTATGCTCCTGTATAATTTCGTCTAATCCTATTTCAAGTTCCTGCCCGTCATTCAACCTTATAGTTAGATGGTTGCTTATTACATTATTACGCAAAACCTTTCCCTTACCTTTTTTTGTCATTACCACTTTGTTTGTTTTTGGAAACTTTTTTTTTAATTCTTTATATGTTTCATTTTCAAATGTCAGGCAGCACATCAGCCTACCGCACAAACCGGAGATCTTGGTTGGATTTAAGGAAAGGTTCTGGTTTTTTGCCATACGTATGGAAACAGGTTCGAATTTCTCGATAAATGCTGAACAACAAACAACGCGTCCACATCTTCCCATGCCGCTGCAAATCTTGGCTTTATACCGAATCCCTACCTGCCGCATTTCTATCCTGACACCAAGCTCTTTTATCAACATTTTCACAAGCTTTCTGAAATCGACACGACCTTCTGATGTGAAAAAAAAGGTCAGCTTGCTTCCATCAAAAGAACTTTCAACGGAAAAAAGATGCATTATCAACTTTAGCTTTTTGATACACTTAAAACAGTAGGCCTCTGCTAATTTTTCAACCTTACAATTTTTCTCCCATTGACAAAGGTCCTTTTCATTGAATAGACGAAATACCTTTTTCAACAGTCTGCCATATTGTTGTTCGTCAAAGGGTTTTGGCGGCACAACAACTGTCCCAAGACCAAGCCCCTGGTCTGTCTCAACAATCACACGATCTCCGCATTTAAGCACAAAAGCGCCGCTATCAAAATCGTAAACCTTGCCGGTTGGTTTAAATCTAATCTTAACAATCTTTTTCATAATCATCCAAACGCCAGTCTCATTATCAACAGTTCTAACGTTAATTTCAAATTGGCTTTAGCCTCAATGTTTCTCTGTGCTGCCTGCACAGCTTCAATTTTTGAAAGAAGCGACTTTACGTCGATCTGCTGTGAAGCACAGTGAACTTTGTCGATCAAGTCTCTGTTTATAATTTTTTCAGGAGAATATTTATATATTACAAGGTCTCTCAACCAGAAAAGCATAACTTCCAGGAAATCAGAAATCGCTGATTTGTTTTTTGACAATCTTTCAGCATATGCCAGAAGCAAGCCAATTGGTTGCATCGGCATGGTTTTCGGCATATCTAAACCAATGGCATTTATCAACCATCTTCTCTGTTCCTGCCAATTCGTTTTGTGTAATGACTTAACCATAGAAAGAGCCCTGGACAAACTCCCGTCTGCTATATTCGCCACCACTGCCGCTTCTTCAACACCGACCCTTTCTTTGTCTATGAGCACCTTTACAATATTGTCTGTGGAAATAGGATTAAACCTGACATGCTGACATCGAGAAACAATTGTCGCAAGAAGATCGGATGACTGAATAGCAGTTAATATCAGAATTGTTCTGGCCGGGGGTTCCTCTAATACCTTAAGAAGGGCATTACCTGCTGAAGGATTCATGGCCTGGGCATCTGATATAATTACCACACGCAGCCTCGCTTCATAAGGTTTCATGGCAAGAATATGACAAAGAGAGCGAATCTGGGCTATCTTTATATAAGAACCAGTTGGCGAAACAGTAATAATGTCAGGATGGTTTTTTGATTTAATCTTCAAGCATGACTTACAACTGCCGCATGGCTCTGTATCAAGCTCTTTATTTAGACAGTTACATGCCATGGCAAAAGTCATGGCTGTAACGCGTTTACCCACACCTCGCTTTCCTGTAAAAAGAAAGGCATTAGGAATATGTCCTGTTTTAAGACAAGCTGTTAAAATGCGTTTCGGATGTTCCTGATTTATTATTAACTTAAACCCAAACACAGATTTATAGATCTACACGTTCTTTTAATTCTTTTCCGGCTTTGAAAAACGGGAGTTTTTTGGGTATTATAGAAACTTTTTCTCCAGTTTTTGGGTTTCTACCTGTATAGCCTTCATATTCTTTTACAAAAAAACTGCAAAGTCCCCGAATTTCGACCCGTTCTCCCTGAGCAAGAGTATCTGCCATGCTGTCAAAAAATACTTGAACCACTCTCGCTGCTTCTGCTTTTGAAATGTTCACCTCTTTTTTTAAGGCAGAGATGGTCTCCAATTTGTTCATATATATCCTCCTTTACAATAGCTAATATGCTGTATTAGATAAATTTTATTACCCAAACTCGATAACAAGTCAAGCAATTATGACAATATATCGTGAATTCTTTCAACATCTTCTTCACTCACATCAACTCCGGTAAACTGCCCAAGAGCACTGATATTAACAACAACCCGCCCCTTCCCCCTGTATCTGACAAAGGTGCCGGTCACACCTGTAAACGGGCCGTAAATCACCGTAACATGATCGCCTTTTTTTAAACCATGCCCGGTTAATACTTTGCTGTCTGCTGCTACTATAATCTTTAGTGATTCTACGGTTTCAGACAAAACAGGAACAGGACCATCTTTATTGCCGATAAAACGAACAACGCCAATAGTTTGTAAAATCTCAATGCGTCTATATGGATCAAAGTCTGTTTTAACAAACAGATATCCCGGAAAAAGCGGAACCCTGATCATAACCTTTCTGTCGCGGCGCTTACTTCTTACCAAAATTTTCGGCAAAAAAACTTTTATGGATTTTTTGATCAAACCATCGTTTGCAATATTTTCAAACCTGCTTCTTGTATGCAGAACATACCAGTTGCTAATAAGGGTTTTATTAATCAAAGAAATTCCTCCATTGTACGCCCTACTAAACTCCTGCCAAACTCACCGATCCCATAAAGATTGATAACAAACATGTATTTCCTGTCATTCTCTTCGTCAATATATTCAAAATCTATTGACCAGCACTGAGCTTTGTACAAACAACCCACGCTTTTTGAAATATCTTTGCTGTCAAACTGGTTGCGTTCATAATCACCATATACCTTAAGATTGTCTGTTATTACACAACTCAAATTAGTATAAATGGATTCAACTGAATTAATTGTGTACCTGTGCTCCACAAACAACCTGTCTCCACGTTTGTCTGACAGTGTTGAAGCAATATTACGAGATTGAAAGTCGCTTTCATATTGAGACCATGTGGCATCTGCCCGCACAGAAAAATATTGCAGAAGTGCCAGTTCAATTTCACCATATACCGGAGAAAAAGGCTGTTTTTCTTTTTGATTTGCCCAATTTGACGGATTATCCTCTTTTGCCTCGTTAATATCATAACTCTGCTCCAGCTTGAAACGGCAGAATTGATTATACGAATAGCCGGGAGGCGCTTCCTGTGTCTCGGGATTATCTTCTGCTGTTACATCCTGAGCTGCCCGTAATGTAAATGTGTTTGTTATAGAATATGTAACCAGGCTTTTTTTCGCAACATTATCAACAGAATCAAATCTTGGGTATTTACTCTGATCCTTGCCTGGAATATAATTATAAACAACCTGTGGCGTAATCGTATGCTTTATCCTGTTGATATTTTGTCCGATACCACCATATATCTTATATATTTCCGAAGAAAGGTCCAGCCTGATATCATAAAATTCCCTGTAAAGCATTGCCTTGTCGGACGACCTGTATTCCTCTTTGTCAAAACGCCAGACTGTCTCCCGCACACCAAAAGACGGTTCAAGAAAACAATAATTTTTAAGTTTCAATGGTAGATAAAACCTTGGGTACACATCTGCCCGATGAGCCCTTGAACCATCTTCCCTGTAAAAATATGTGTATTGAGAATCAAAATCAAAATAAAAGGGTGTCTTAAGAATCTGCTGCTTTGATGCGTTAAACTCAACAACAGGGAGTTTCTGTATGGTTTCGTCGGCTTCCTCCTGGCGGCGGCGATTAATAACATTATCATACCATCGCACCTCGGCATTCAGGCTGTACGTTGACCATATTTTGCTTATATTCAGGCTGTTAACCCTTGTTGCATCATCATAATCGTCAAACCCCCTGCCAAAGAATCTGGTAAAATATTTATCCGCTGCATTAAACCCGGTATATCCATCTTCAAATTCGTGAAGATAATCCTGGTCACTGACAAAATCTATATCAAGCTTTGCATTAAAACCATAGGGCATAGCCTGATCGCTTTTCATCCTGAACCAGTATCTGTCAGAATTTGGACGCGTCACGCCATCTTCCGCATATCCCCATTCATCTTCAGACTCTGTTGTACCGTTATCTACCTTCATGTCATTAAAATAATCATACATGAAGGTCCCCTTTGATTCGGTATCCAACACATAACGGTATTCAAAACCAACCTTGTCTCCACGACGCCCCATATGATGATAATAGAAAGTCGCGTCTGAACTGTCGTTTATCGCCCAGTAAAAAGGCTGAACATATTCTTCCCATTTCCGGTCTGAATATCCGATTTGCGGAGGCAGCAAGCCGGATTGACGTTTTAATTTAACAGGAAAAACAAAAAACGGGGTATAGAACACAGGCACATTCTTTGCCCAGAGCGCAGCATGATTAACATAACCATACCCTTCTATGGTAATATTTAAATCTCTTCCTGTAATTTTCCATGCCGGGCTATCGCCATCACAGGTCGTGATAGTAGCTTTGTCTGCTGTAAAAGAATTCTTGCCAATCTTTTGTATCCTGTCGCCTTTTATATAAAAATGTTTTTCTTTAAGAAATATGGTTCCATCATATATTGTTCCTGTCTCGGACTGAAGATTCATTTCCATCCTGGTTCCCACAAGCACATCTTCACCTGCTGTCATTACAACATGACCTGTGGCCAGCACTTCCATTAATTCGTGATCAAAATGAACAAGGTCGGCTGTAAGCTTTTTATTCTCCCTGCGTATGGTTACATTCCTGCGAGCAATATATTGACTGGTTTTTTTATCAAAGGATATTTCGTCTGCGGTAATATGCCACGGCCGGGCTGAATCATCATCAAACAGCCGTTGACCTGTCCCTGCTAAAGCGTCTGCTTTAATCGTAATCAGGATAAAGAGAAAAAGCAACGGACAGATAACAATGCTTAAGTTTTGCTTCTTGAATTTACTGTAAATTATTTTTTGCATGGCTTTTGGGAATAATAACATGGAAAAAAGAATTGGAGTTAACAATGGGAGCAGATCGAGGCCATTGCATGGCTTGAAGTTTCGAGGCATTACTTTGGGTCTTTTCGAATTGTTGGCAACACCTTCCTGGCGCTGTTTGTTTTGCCTGTTCAGCTTTTACAAAACGTGCTGTTTTTTTGACCTTTTGATATCCAGGCCATTAATCGCAAAATATATTTTAGTGTTTTACGGATCATTATTGTTTTTCAATCCACGTTATCTGCTGCTTTGAAGCTTTCCTCTCAACAATTTCACCTATTACAAAACCTTTTTCGTTCATCAAGCTAAGCACTTCAATAATTTCCTGGGATACGTTTGCAGGCACAACCGCAACAATTCCAATGCCATTGTTAAAAGTTCGTATCATTTCTCTGTCTGATATCCTGCCAGCTTTCTGCAAAAAAGGAAAAATCGGAGGCACATCCCAGCTTTCTTTATACATTGCTACACTGCATGCTTTTGGTATTATACGAAGAATATTTTCCTCAATACCTCCGCCTGTAATATGGGCAAGCCCGCGGATTGGGAACTCCTTTTTTAGATGATAAATAGTTTCAGAATATATTTTGGTTGGCGTAAGAAGCTCTTCACCTATGGTACGCCCCAGTTCAGGCACATGAGCGTCAATTTTCAGTTTTAAAACATCAAAACAAACCTTTCTTACCAAAGAATATCCATTACTGTGAAGCCCGCTCGATGCAATCCCGATAAGTTTATTACCAACATGAATTTCCGAGCCATCGATAATTTTGCTATTATCGACCATTCCTACAGTAAATCCAGCCAAGTCGTATTCTTTCTTCTTATAAAACCCGGGCATTTCAGCAGTTTCTCCACCTATAAGAGCACATGCTGCCTGCCTGCACCCCTGGGCTACCCCTTTTATAATATCTGCAACCATATCTGTGTTTAATTGTCCCATTGACAGATAATCAAGAAAGAAAAGCGGTTTAGCCCCCTGGACAGCAATATCATTAACACACATTGCAACAAGATCAATACCAACAGTATCATGCTTGTCCATCATAAACGCTATCTTTAGCTTGGTCCCAACTCCGTCTGTTGAACTTACAAGAACAGGTCTCTCTATCTGCGTAAGGTTAAGTGAAAAAAGCCCCCCAAACCCCCCTATCTCACCCATTACGCCGGATATATGAGTTTGTTTTGCCAGCTTTTTTATTGTTCCTATTAGTTTGTTTGCCTTATTTATGTTTACGCCTGCATCAGCATAAGTAAGCGATTTTCCCAAAGAGCTCCTCCTAACTAAGATGTTCTGTTGTAATTCATCAGCAACCATCTAAAAATTAAATCGATCTTGCTTAAAAGTCAAAACAAATTTTTTGACATAAAACTCTATGTATAGTAATTATTTGTACCTTAATTTATGACTGACTTGTAAAAAGTCCAAAATAGCTATTTGCGAAATGTGTCAAGTGATAGGTATTAAGTGTTAAGTGTTTGATATGACAGTTTAAATATTTTGTCTTAACACCTAACACTTAATACCTGACACTTGATGAATTCGACTTTTTACGAATTCATCAAAACGTGGAGATATTATTATGGAAAAATTTGCCAGGCTCGATCGTTTGCCGCCTTATGTGTTTACAACCGTTAATAAAATAAAAATGGATGCAAGGCATGCCGGAAAAGATATTATTGATCTTGGAATGGGCAATCCGGATCTTGCCACGCCACAACATATAGTTGACAAGCTAATCGAAGCGGCACAAAAACCACAAAACCATCGATATTCGGCATCCATGGGAATAACCAAACTTAGAATGGCTATTTCGGACTGGTATAAACGCCGGTTTGATGTGGATATAGACCATAATACCGAGGCAATAGCTACAATAGGCGCCAAAGAGGGAATATCTCATCTCGTACTGGTTACAATTCGACCCGGCGATGTGGTGTTTACCCAAAACCCAACCTACCCGATCCATCCATACTCAGCAATTATTGCGGGCGGTGACGTAAGAGGAATACGTGTGGGACCGGATTCCGATTTTTTTGAAGACCTGATGAGCGCAACAAAACAAACATGGCCAAAACCAAAGCTTTTAATTATCAGCTATCCACACAATCCTACCACAGAGGTTGTAACCCTTGAGTTTTTTGAAAAGATCGTGGCTTATGCAAAGGAACATAACATAATGGTAATTCATGATCTTGCTTACGCAGATCTTGTCTTTGACGGTTATAAAGCGCCCAGTTTTTTACAGGCAAAAGGCGCTAAAGATGTCGGAGTTGAATTTGTTTCTCTTTCAAAAAGCTACAACATGCCGGGATGGAGGGTTGGTTTTTGTGTTGGCAACAAAGAAATTGTCGGCGCCCTGCGCAGAATAAAAAGTTATCTTGATTATGGTATATTCCAGCCGATTCAGATTGCATCCATCATAGCGACAGGAAAAGAAGAGATGCTCTGATATCAGGCCTGAATCGCGTTGGCTGGAACATAAAGAGCCCAAAAGGAACCATGTTTGTATGGGGAAAAATTCCTGATCAATATTTAAAAATGGGATCAGTAGAATTTTCCAAATTTTTGATTAAAGAGGCTCAGGTAGCTGTTTCTCCGGGTTTGGGGTTTGGAGAATATGGCGATGAATATGTGCGGTTCGCGCTTATTGAAAACGAAATGCGAATCAACCAGGCTATCAGGGGACTCAAAAAAATTCTGTAAGAGGATCTGTCACCCAAGATAAGCAATTAGCTCTTAGCTGTTAGCTGTTAGCTCTTATTATTTCGGGTGGTTACCAACGATTCGATTTTCACCCATTGGGTAAAATGTTGACCTTTAGCATTGAAATTGTTGTGCTAACCGCTAAAAGCTCGTTTGAGGTGTTAGTATGAAAAAGATTAATATTGGTTTGTTAGGTTGCGGTACTGTGGGCACTGGTGTTGCAAAAATTCTTATTGAAAACAAAGAATTAATCAGCTCCAGAGTGGGAGCTTCCCTGGTTTTAAAACATGTTGCCGATATGGATATCAAACGGGATAGGGGTGTCTGCTTTGATGACGGAGTCATGACGACCGATGCTTACAGCGTTGTTGACGATCCGGAAATCGATATTGTTGTCGAGATGATAGGTGGAGACGGTATTGCAAAGGATTTGATTTTAAAAGCAATTAAGAACGGCAAACAGGTTGTTACCGCAAACAAGGCTCTTCTTGCCGTCCATGGCAATACCCTTTTTCGGGCTGCAGCCCAAAAAGGGGTTGATCTTGCTTTTGAAGCAAGTGTTGGCGGTTGTATGCCGATTGTTAAATCGTTGCGTGAATCCCTTGTTGGAGACACTATAAACTCAATGACCGGCATTTTAAACGGCACATGCAACTATATTTTATCCAAAATCACATTTAATGGAAGTGCCTTTGAATCAGCTCTCTCCGAAGCACAGTCCAGAGGATTTGCAGAAGCAGATCCGACCCTGGATGTGGAAGGGATAGATACAGCTCATAAATTAGCCATATTAACATCACTTGCCTATGGTATGGAAATTAATTTTCATGATATCTATATTGAGGGAATATCGAACATTACGCCCATAGATATCGAGTTTGCCGAACGATTCGGATACAGAATAAAGCTGCTGGCTATCAGTAAAAACAAGGGGAACAAGGTTGAGGCAAGAGTACACCCTGCAATGATATCTTTTGACAATCCTCTTTCAAATGTCAGCGGCACCATGAACGCTATTACAATTTCCGGTGATGCGGTGGGTGATATGATGCTGTATGGACACGGAGCCGGCATGATGCCCACAGCCAGCGCTGTGGTTGGCGATATTGTTGATCTTGTTCGTAACATTCTGTCCGGCTCAAAAGGAAGGGTTCCCTTATTATCATACCAGTTTGATAATATAAAAAAAATTCCTGTTATGCCGGTTGAAGATATATTTACAAATTACTATTTCAGGTTTTCGGCGCTGGATCAGCCCGGTGTTCTTTCAAAATTAGCCGGTATCTTGGGCGATAACAGTATAAGCATCAAGTCTGTTCACCAAAAAGGACGCAAAACAAAAGGTTCTGTCCCAATCGTTATTCTTACACACCTTGCCAAAGAAGCAGATGTAAAAAAAGCTCTCTCCCAGATATCATCACTGGATATTATAAGTAACAGCCCCGTTCTTATACGGGTTGAAGACGAAAACGGAGAAAAATAAGAGGTATTATGTATATTGTTTGTTCAGATCTTGAGGGGGTTCTTGTTCCTGAAATATGGGTAGGTGTTGCTGAAAAAACAGGTATCAGCGAACTCCGCCTAACAACCAGGGATATATCCGACTATGATATTTTAATGAGAAAGCGTCTGTCCATCCTGAACAAACACGGTCTTAAAATACAGGATATTCAAGAGGTTATAGAAAGCCTGAGTCCGCTTGAAGGAGCTGTTGAGTTTCTTGACTGGCTAAGATCCCGCACACAGGTAATAATTATTTCAGATACGTTTACCCAGTTTGCAAACCCTTTGATGAAAAAGCTTGGCCGGCCCACACTTTTTTGCAATTCACTGACCCTAAATAAAAGCGGTTTAATTACAAATTATAATATACGCCAAAAAGATGGTAAACAAAAAGCGGTACTTTCGTTAAAAAACCTGAACTATCAAATTATAGCTGTTGGCGACTCTTATAACGATATTGCAATGCTAAAAGAGGCTGATACAGGGATTCTTTTTAGTCCGCCGGATAACATTAAAAATGAGTTTAAAGAACTTCCGGTTTCATATAACTATAATGAGCTTAAAAAAATTATCCGAAAAACATTGAAAACAACCTAACACTTAACACACTTAATGAACTCGACTTTTTTCTATTTCGTGTTTTCTCCCTTTCGTACTTTCGTGATTATTTTTTAGTTTTTAACGTATGATTACACATAAAACAAAATACAGAGTTATTTACGGCGATACGGATAAAATGGGAATTGCCTATCATGCAAACTACTTGCGCTGGTTTGAGATTGGTCGTTCGGAACTGTTCAGACATATTGGTTTTACCTATAAAGAGATAGAAGAAAAAGGTATTTTCCTTCCTGTATCCGAGGTCTATTGTAAGTTCTTGCTTCCTGCACGATATGATGACGTTTTGATTATCGAAACCTCTATTGATAACAGCGTTAAAGGCGGTATGAAATTTAATTATAGTATATTTAATGAAAGCGGTAAAAAGATTCTTGTAACAGGACATACAAAACACGCCTTCGTTAATAATGATGGCCGTGTAGTGCGTCCACCCGACTTTCTGACAGATCTTTTGAAAAATTATGAATATTGATACTTTAAATTTTAATCAATCCAGACTCCTGGTAGTTGGCGACATAATGGTGGATGAATATCTCTGGGGAGAAGTCGACAGAATATCTCCTGAAGCCCCTGTCCAGATTGTTTCCGTAAAAAATGAAGTGTTTACACTTGGCGGAGCCGGAAACGTAGTAAACAATATTGTCTCCCTTGGTGCAAAGGTCTCTGTAGCAGGCGTAATAGGCTCAGACAGGTGCGGAAATCTTCTGCTTGAAAAGTTTAAGGCGCTTGGAGTAGATACAAAAGGTGTTGTACAGCTCTCTGACAGACCCACCACGAGAAAGACAAGGGTTGTTGCTAATAACCAGCAGGTATTAAGAATTGACAGGGAAACAAAACAGGATATATCCGATACCACCATTGAGCTTCTAACTAAATATATTGATAATAAGATACCCTTTGTTGAAGCTGTGTTGATCTCTGATTATGGCAAAGGGTTGCTTACCGAAAATTTTATTGAAGAAGTAATCAACTCTGCGAAAAAACACAACAAAACCATAATTGCTGATCCAAAGGGGTTAAGTTTCTCAAAATATTCCGGCGTATCTTTACTTACACCAAACAAAAAAGAGGCTTCACTGGCCTCTGGTGTTGATATCGTTGATAGATCATCCCTTATAAAAGCGGGAACTGTAATCATGAATACAGTTGACATTGATAATCTGCTGATAACATGCGGCAAAGAAGGAATGGTTCTGTTTGAACACGGCAAAGAACCGTATATAATCAACTCCAAGGCAAAACAGGTTTTTGATGTGTCCGGCGCTGGTGATACGGTTGCCGCTGTCTTTGGGTTGGCAATAGCATCCGGTGCTTCTTTCGCGAACAGCGCTGTTATGGCAAATGCCGCTGCCGGTGTAGTTGTCGGCAAGCTTGGAACCGCCACTCTCTCACAAAAAGAGCTTTCCTTTGCATTAAAATCATATCCAAATGATATAATATTTAAACATAAAAACCTGTCTGAACTTCCAGTCCTTATTCAGGAATTAAGAAAAAACGGAAAAAAAATTGTTTTAACAAATGGATGTTTTGATATTTTACACACAGGTCATATTATGCTTTTTTCAGCATCAAAACAGCTTGGCGACACTCTAATAGTAGCTGTTGATGATGATGATTCTGTAAAAAAACTTAAAGGCAGAGGAAGGCCTGTATTAAGCGCTGATGAGCGGGTTAAAATATTAAGCGCTCTTGACAGCGTTGATTATGTTGTAGTCTTTTCTTCAGACAAATTAAATGAATTAATTAACACTATACATCCGGATGTGCTTACAAAAGGCAGCAACTATTCATCAAAAGGGGTTGTTGGACACAAAACTATTGAACAGTTTGGTGGTAAAACCATCATCGTCCCCATTACGGAAAATATTTCATCAAGTATTATTATAGATAATATCAGACATGGCTGAATATAAGGTTTGCTTTGGACGTTATAGCTGAGTTGCAAAAATAGTAGCCGTCCACGGCTTGAAACTTGAAATTGGAAAGTAGAAATTGGGGAGAGATGAAACGAGTTTACGGCCTGATATTTACAAACTGATAAAAGCGTTAGAAGAAAAGTATTGTTTTAAATCCATGAAACAGAATTCAAAGCAATATTTGAAAAACTCGGCCCAAATTTGAATGCGTTCATCAACAGTACACGTGCAGAGCAGGTGCTTGCGCCGCATGAAAGTATAAAGGCCAAATTTCCAATTTCAACGTTCCGCAAACAGTTACTAAAAATGCTTGTAATAAAAAAAAATAGCGATGGCTTGATATTTAAGGTGGTTGTTCAACCAAGATCCTCTTCAAACATGATAGTTGGTATTTATAATAATGCGATTAAAATCAAAATCACAGCCGCTCCTGTTGATGGAGCTGCCAACAATATGTGTATTAAGTTTCTGGCAAAATTACTTAAAATACCAAAATCATCAATCAATATAATATCCGGACAAAATTGCCGGACAAAAAAAATCCTTATTAAATATAACGATAATAATTTGTTAAAAAAAGACAAAGCGTTGATTGAAAGTTTAATAAGCACCACATTAAACAAAAAAACAGCTTGACATAGATTGTTTTTTTGTTTAGTATAATTTTTTTTGATGCGGGGTGGAGCAGTCTGGTAGCTCGTCGGGCTCATAACCCGAAGGTCGTTGGTTCAAATCCAGCCCCCGCTACCATAAGAAAATCAAAGGGTTACGGATATTTCGTAATCCTTTTTTAATTGGCATTAAAGATGGTTTCCCCACTGTGGTTGACCTAAAAAGATTCAAGTTTCACACCCATTAACATTCTCCATCAACAATATTCAGGGAATCTTTATAGTATCAACGCCATTGTTCTTTACCCTCCTTGACGTTACACCGTTTTTAGGACAATCCTGCTCAAACAAACAGCAATCACATTGAGGCCATACAGGTCTACATCGCTCCTGCCCAAAAGCAACAAGGATTGAATTAACCTTTTTCCAGTATTTGACAGGCAGTATTTTTCCCAAAGCCTTTTCTGTGGACTCAGGATTTTTAGTACTTACAAAACCCCAGATATTCATGATTCGATGAACATGGGTGTCGACACATATGGCAGGCTTGTCAAACGCCACGGATAAAACAAGATTAGCGGTTTTTCTCCCTACTCCAGGCAGTTTTAATAGTTTATCAAGTTCGTCCGGCACCTTGTAGTCATAAAGCTCTAATGCCCCATGCAATCTGAAAAGATACTTTGCTTTATTTTTGAAAAAACCAACAGGGTATATCAATTTACGAATTCTTTCCTCACTCAGCCCGGCCAGTGCATGAACATCAGAAGCTTCTTTGAAAAGTCTGCGGGAAACTCTGGAAGTAGTTTCATCCTTTGTTCTTGCTGAAAGAATTGTTGCAACCAGCACTTTGAAAGGATCACGGGTCTGCACTGCTATCAGGTCAACAACCGGCGTATGGTAACTTGTAACCTCCTGTTCAAGAGCCAGTAGAAACGATTCAATATTTATTGGCATATTTCTTTTGTCGTAATGGTTCTGCCACAAAAAAATTGCGGTAATAGGATCTCTTGAGGGAAAGGCATTATTGATTTTCTTTAAATGGGAATCGAAAAAGAAGTTTCCCGGCCATTGTCAGTTAAAATGCTCCTAATTGACACTTTATTATTTTAATATTCATGGCCTCACAGGCAGAGCTTACTATCATCTTGTGAACATTAAATCTAAATGCAATTTCCCATGCGTTTATGCAGGGCAGCCTTTCTTCAACCAGACTGTCATATATTGCTTTTTTTAAGTTCTGGTCTTCAGGTTCTTTAGCTTTAATAATTTTTTTTTGAGGTTTATAACCATACAGGCCAAGCTGGCATTTAGTCAGCCTGAAATTTAAAAGATCGACAGTTCTTCCCACTTCGGAGGGCGCAACCTGCAAGCTCTCTGCAATCTTAAATGCGATAAGGCATGGGAGTTTGCCTTCTTTATTCCGCTTTAAAATTTCATTTTTAATGCTATTATTTATTTGTGTTTTACCTTGATGTTTTTTTGCAAATTTATTGTTTTTCTGATCAGTCATTATCTGATTCCTTTCGCAGAATGATGGCGTCGTAAAAAGCTGTCAACCTATACCGCAATTCTATTATAAATACAATTATAAAGCATAACGATTCTATTTGCTTGAACAAAGTTAAAGCTTTTGTTAATATTTAATTATGATTATAGAACGTAAAAAAACACGCCAGATCACAGTCGGAAAAGTAAAGGTAGGCGGAACAGCTCCTGTTGCCGTCCAGTCCATGACCAATACATTTACTCAGGATGTTCCGGCTACGATCGCACAAATAAAACACTTAGAAAAAGCAGGTTGTGAAATAATCAGGGTAGCTGTTCCTGACGAAGAGGCAGCCAGTGCGATCTCTTCAATAAAGGAACAGATTTCCATTCCAATTATAGCGGATATTCATTTTGATTATCGCCTGGCAATTGCCGCTGCAAAAGCCGGCGCAGATGCTTTGAGATTAAATCCCGGAAATATCGGAAGTGCGGATAATGTGAAGATGGTTATTGACTGCGCAAAAGATTATAATATCCCGATTCGAATCGGTGTAAATTCAGGATCTCTTGAAAAAGATATTTTAAAGAAATATAATGGCGTTTGTGCTGAAGGCATGGTGGAAAGCGCCATGCGGAATATTGAACTTTTAACGACACATGATTATTTGAACATAAAGATTTCTTTAAAAGCATCTGATGTGCCCCGTACAATTGCGGCATACAGACTCCTTTCCTCAAAAACAGACTTTCCTCTTCATGTCGGAGTTACAGAGGCGGGGCCTCTTTATCCGGGTATTGTCAAGTCATCTATCGGTATAGGGATGCTTCTCGCAGAAGGTATAGGCGATACTATTCGTGTTTCTCTTACCAGAGATCCTGTTGAAGAGGTGCGTGTAGGATACGAAATTTTGAAGGCTTTACAGATTCGTCAGCATGGGCCTGAAATAATCTCCTGCCCCACCTGCGGCCGTTGCAATATTAATCTGTTTGACATTGTTGAGCGTGTTGACAGGGCTCTGTCAGCAAACACTTTGCCTGTCAAGATTGCAATCATGGGTTGTCTGGTAAATGGGCCCGGAGAGGCAAAGGAGGCGGATATCGGTATTGCAGGCGGCGATGGCACAGGAATACTGTTCAAAAAGGGAAAGGTAATTAAAAAATTTCCACAGGAACAGCTTGTTGATGTTCTGCTGAAAGAAATTGAGCAAACTACTTTTACCACGGAGCACACAGAGACCACAGAGAAATAGAAGGACAAAAAACAAAGTAACTATTCAGCCACAGATTCACCCCAGTACGATCATCCTGACCTACGGGGCAGGCGATCCGGCAACTCATGACACCGCCTGCGAAACCACGCAAGAAGATTGGGTTTGTGGTAAAGGAAAAACAATCTGCCTATGGTAAAAGGCGAACCCGCTCTTTATCGAGCATAAAAGGGAAACCCGCGGAGAAAATCGGTGAAGCTCGGGGTGAATAAAAGGAGCATTCATGAGTAAAAATGGAGTCATTCCGATTGATCAGATTGAAAGCATTATCTTCCTGATACGCGGCCAAAAGGTCATGTTAAGCCCTCACCTGGCAGAGCTGTATAACATTGAACCGCGCGTTCTGGTCCAGGCGGTAAAGCGAAATATCGATAGGTTTCCAGGGGATTTTATGTTCCAGTTATCAGACGATGAGTTTGCCAACTTGAAATCACAAATTGTGACTTCAAGTTGGGGCGGCCTTCGCAGAGCAAAACCATACGCTTTTACAGAACAAGGGATTGCAATGCTTTCCAGTGTTCTGAAAAGCAAGCGTGCGGTGCAGGTTAATATTGAGATCATGCGTGCCTTTGTCCAGATTCGCCAATTACTGGCATCGCACACCGAACTGGCCAGCAAACTATTGGAAATGGAAAAGAAATATGATGAACAGTTTAAGATCGTCTTTGACGCGATCCGTTCCTTAATGACACCGCCTGCGAACCCACGCAAAAAAATTGGGTTTGTGGTAAAGGAAAAGAAGGCTGTTTATGGTAAAAGGACAAAGGGAAGTAAAAAAAAGAAATGATGCCGGAAAAAACAACATTCAATCAAGAGAATATCATTAAGGGTCAAAGGCAAACTTGTCCCGAAGTCCTCTATTTATTGATTTTTTTACTTTGCGAAGTTATAAATGACGTTGGGAAGACGTTAGAAAGGATACTCTAATGCCGCGCATTTTTGACAACATAGAAAAAAGCCTTTTGCCCGCTCTCCAGGAAACCCTTGAATTATCCGATCGTGCGGATTTTTGTGTGGGATATTTCAACCTTCGGGGCTGGAAAGATTTAGATTCATATATCGAGACATGGCCCGGCGAGGAAGATCATTGTTGCCGCCTTCTCGTAGGAATGCAGAAATTGCCTCAGGATGAATTGCGGCAGATAATGAGGCTTTCAAGAGTCGATAGCGACATGGATAACCAGACAGCAATTCGTCTTAAGAAAAAATTAGCCGAGGAGTTCCGGGAACAACTGACTGTCGGTGCGCCTACAAATGAAGACGAAACCGGTCTGCGCCGGTTAGCCGCCCAGATTAAAGCAAAAAAAGTTATCGTTAAACTGTTCCTCAGGCACCCTTTACATGCAAAGCTATATCTGCTTTTCCGGCCTGATCCGGTCAATCCCGCCACAGGATATCTCGGAAGCAGCAATCTGACTTTTTCAGGCCTGTCAAGGCAGGGTGAATTAAATATAGACGTGCTTGACCATGATGCATGTAATAAGCTCGCCAAATGGTTTGATGATCGATGGGATGACCGCTGGTGTATCGATATCTCAGATGAGCTGGTTCAGATTATTGGTGAAAGCTGGGCGCGTGAAAAGCCGATCCCTCCTTATCATATATATATTAAAATGGCATACCACCTCTCGCAGGAAGCCCGCGCAGGTCTTTCCGAGTTTCGGATTCCACGGGAATTCGGTAAAAAACTCTTTGAATTTCAAAAAGCCGCTGTAAAAATTGCCGCACACCATATTAATAAGAGAGGAGGAGTCTTGATCGGCGATGTGGTGGGCCTTGGTAAAACCCTCATGGCAACTGCTGTTGCACGTATCATTGAAGATGACTTGGGTCTGGAAACATTGATCATCTGTCCAAGGAATCTGGTAGATATGTGGGAAGACTATCGTGACAGGTATCGCCTTCGCGCAAGAGTACTTTCCATCGGCCAGGTTATAAACAAGCTTCCTGATTTAAGACGATTTCGGCTTGTTTTAATAGATGAAAGTCATAACCTGCGCAACCGTGAAGGTAAACGTTACCATGCGATCCAGGAATACATAAACGAAAATGAGAGTAAGCTTATTCTTCTCTCAGCCACACCTTACAACAAGACTTACCTCGATCTATCAAACCAGTTGCGACTTTTTGTCCCGGAAGACAAAGAATTAACCATCCGGCCTGAACGATTATTAAAGGATATGGGTGAGATTGAGTTCAGACGCAAGCATCAGTGTCCCATACGTTCTCTATCTGCTTTTGAAAAGAGCGAATATGCGGATGACTGGCGGGAACTCATGCGCCTTTTTCTTGTTAGACGCACCAGGAGTTTTATTCAGGATAACTATGCGGAAAGCGATCCTGAAAACGGGCGCAAATACCTTACATTTGAAGATGGAAACCGATCCTATTTTCCAGCGCGAGCGCCAAAAACAATAAAGTTCAAGATCGATGACAAAGATCCGGATGATCAGTATGCAAATTTTTATGCTTCGGATGTAGTCGATACAATCAACAGCTTAAGACTTCCTCGCTACGGATTAGGTAATTATGTAAAGGAAGCCCATCGAAAACCGCCCACCCAATCTGAAATCAGAGCGTTGAATGATCTTTCCCGTGCAGGGAAAAGGCTCATGGGTTTTTGCCGCACCAATATTTTCAAGCGGCTGGAGAGCAGCGGGCAGGCATTTATTCTATCTATCCAGCGACACATTCTGCGCAATTACATTTTTCTTCACGCAATCGAGCAAGGCCGGCCTATTCCTATCGGCACCCAGGATGCCGGATTGTTAGATGCTCGCATTAACGATGAAGACTCCGATGCAACGAGCATTACATCAAACCTGTTCGATAATGAGGATAATACAGGTGAAAATGAGATTAACAACAAGGGAGCGCTGAAATTCGAAAAAGACTACAAAAATCGTGCTGCTGAAATTTATGCGAAATATGCCTCAGAGTATAAAAACCGTTTCAGGTGGCTGCGTTCGGAGCTTTTTATCAAGGCCCTGACAAACGATTTGCAGAGCGATGGAAGCGCTCTTTTAAAAATACTAAAAAAATGCGGCGATTGGGATTCGAATAGAGACACCAAGCTGGAAGCTTTGTATAAATTGATAGCTGAAAAACATCCAAGTGAGAAAGTCATTGTTTTTACCCAATTCGCCGACACTGTGCGCTATCTGGAAAAACAGTTGAAACTCAAGGGAGTATCAAGGTTGTCAGGAGTGACAGGAGATTCACCGGACCCTACAGCTCTTGCATGGCGTTTCAGCCCGGAGAGTAATGAGAAACGCAAACGGATTAAATCTGATGATGAATTGCGGGTTCTTGTTGCAACAGACGTTCTCAGCGAAGGTCAGAATTTGCAGGATTGCTTTATTGTTGTTAACTATGATTTGCCATGGGCCATTATTCGATTGATCCAGCGTGCCGGGCGTGTTGATCGAATCGGCCAGAAGGCGGAAAATATTCTTTGTTACTCTTTTCTTCCTGCAGAGGGAGTGGAGCGTATCCTTCGGCTCAGGGATCGAGTGCGGGCAAGATTACAGGAAAACGCAGAGGTTGTTGGCACTGACGAAGCATTTTTTGAAGACGACTGTAATGATCAAGTTGTGGTAGACCTTTACAATGAAAAGGCCGGAATTCTGGATGGTGATGATGATACAGAGGTCGATCTTGCATCATTCGCCTATCAGATATGGAAAAACGCTACAGATGCGGATCCAAAATTGAAAAAAATCATTCCTGCAATGCCTTCGGTGGTCTATTCCACAAAAGAGCTTAAATCAGAAAGCACAAAACCGGAAGGGGTTCTGGTTTATATGCGGACAGGTGAAGGCAACGATGCCCTTGCCTGGATTGATCAAAAAGGCGGGAATGTGACTGAATCACAGTTTGAAATTCTCAAAGCTGCAAGATGCAGTATGGATACAGTTGCGATCTCACGCCGTGAAAACCATCACGAACTGGTAAGAAAAGGTGTTGCTCTACTGATTGAAGAAGAACGACACATTGGCGGCCAGTTGGGAAGACCATCGGGCGCGCGCTTTCGCACTTATGAACGGCTTAAAGACTATGCCGGGGAAGTTGAAGGCACGCTGTTTGAGTCAAAGGGGTTGCTTAGAGCAATAGAAGATATCTACCGTTATCCTTTGCGCCAATCCGCTATCGACACTCTGAACCGCCAGCTTCGAAGCGGCATATCGAATATGGCTCTATCCAAACTGGTTATTGCCCTCAGAGAAGAAGACCGCCTTTGTCTTATTCATAAAGAGGATGGGGAAGTACGAGAACCGAAAATCATCTGTTCTTTGGGTCTGGCAGGGAAACAATACGAGGGGTGATACTAATGAAGAAAGAATATGATTTTTCTGATGGCGAGAGGGGTAAATTTTTTCATCCGGACACCGAACTGTGTTTACCGGTTTATCTTGAGCCGGATATTGCCGAATTTATGCGAAAACTCGCTGGCCAGAAAGATACAGATATTGAAAAGTTAGCAAATGATTGGCTCAGAAGAAATATCGGCTTAATAGAGACACTTCGACAGTAATTTCAATTTAGTCTGTAGATAGTGCCTGAACGAAAACTTATTTGAAACAAACATCGAGCCATGATTTAGTTATTTGAAAGGTCGTAGGCTATGCCTCTTAACCTTGAACGAACCCGAACACTGCTCCGAAATTTCGACTTCAAAACCCTGTTTATCGAAGAGTTAGGCTGGGATCATCACACCTCTACCCTTGACATTTCGGTTGATAGTCAGAACTTCGCACTTGGCGCTATTGCAGAAAAACGCGGCATAGTTGTTTTTGTGTGCGGGCCAGCGAGTAATGGATCAATACCTGATTACTCAATTCGGCGAAAGATTGAGCGGCAGGTTACAAAATCCCATCATGAACATCTTATCATTTATCTCAATGCGGATAAAACCAGGCAGGTCTGGCAATGGGTAAAACGTCAGCAGGGTAAGCCCCTTCAATGCAGGGAACACACCTATTATGCAAGCCAATCCGGCGATTTACTTATCCAGAAAATAGATAATCTGGTATGCGGTCTTGAAGAAGAGGAACAACTGACCCTTTTTGAAATGGGCAGACGCGCTAAAAAGGCATTTGATGTAGAAAAAGTTACAAAGAAATTCTACGACCGATTCAAGACAGAGCACAAAAAGTTCTCGGAATTTCTGAAAGGCGTTCCTGAAGATAAATTTCAACGGTGGTATGTGTCTGTCATGTTAAACCGCCTCATGTTCATCTATTTTATCCAGAAAAAAAGCTTTCTCGATAATGATACGAATTACCTGAGATCCGGTCTGCGTAAGAGCAAAGAACACAGCAAAAACGGGTATTACAGGAATTTCCTCTGCCCGCTCTTTTTTGAGGGCTTTGCCAAAAAAGAGAAAGACCGCAAACCGGAAACAAACAGGCTTTTGGGTAAGGTGCCCTATCTTGACGGAGGTCTTTTTCAAAGGCACCAGATTGAAAATCTGCACGGCAAAGAGATTCAGATCGAAGATGCGGCATTTGAAAATCTCTTTGCATTTTTTGAGCAGTACCAATGGCATCTTGATGAACGGCGGCTCAAGGCTGATAATGAAATCAACCCGGATGTCCTTGGCTATATCTTTGAAAAATACATCAATCAGAAACAGATGGGAGCCTATTACACCAAAGAGGATATCACAGAGTATATTAGCAAAAACACCATTATTCCCTTTTTGTTTGATCAGTCCCAAAAGAAGTGCAAAATTGCTTTTGAGGGAGAGCAGTCTGTATGGCGGCTGCTCAAGGAAGATCCTGACCGCTATATTTATGATGCTGTAAAAAAAGGAGTAGATTTAGACCTGCCCGAAGAAATCGCTGTCGGGATAAAGAATGTTTCAAAGCGCACCGAGTGGAACAAGCCTGCAAGTCCGGAATATGCCCTGCCCACAGAGATATGGCGCGAGGTTGTGGCCCGAAGGCAGCGTTATGAAGAAGTCCGCAACAAAATGTCAAAGGATGAAATCAGTTCCATCAACGATCTTATTACCTATAATCTCGACATCCGCCAGTTTGCACAGGATGTGATTGAAAACTGTGAAGGCCATGAACTGCTCCGTGCCATTTACTACACCATAGCAGGCCGGATACCGGAAAAATCCAACCAGCAGTTCCAGCCCGGGATGAGCGTTTTAGACCCGACCTGCGGTTCCGGCGCTTTTCTTTTTGCCGCTCTGAATATCCTTGAACCCCTTTACGAGGCATGCCTTGACCGAATGCAGGTCTTTCTTGATGAACTGGAAAGCTCAGGCCAGAAACACCGATCCGACAAATTTGGTGATTTCCGAAAAATCCTCGAACGAATTGAGCAGCACCCGAATCGCCGCTATTTCATCCTCAAGTCCATCGTCCTGAACAATCTCTATGGCGTAGACATTATGGAGGAAGCAACAGAAATCTGCAAGCTTCGTTTATTTCTTAAACTGGTTGCCCAGGTTGATAGTGTTGATAAGATTGAACCTCTGCCTGATATTGATTTCAACATCAGGGCGGGTAATACGCTAGTAGGTTTTGCAAGCAAGGATGAAGTCAGGGAGGCAATTACTACGTCGAAAGCAGGTCTTCAAAAACAACAAACCATTATGTTTGGCGAAAAAGTTGATGCCTTGAAACAAATAGAGGAAAAAGCGGAAAACGCTGACAGGGCATTCAAGAATTTCCGGCAGATGCAGACAGGTTTAGGCATGGATTCAAAGAGTTTTTCTGACGCCAAAGGGGAACTCAGCAACAGGTTGAATGACCTTGCAGACGGATTGGATCGTTACCTTGCATCAAAGTATGGGATTGACCGAAACAATATACCTTCTGAGAAGAAATACAACAAGGAGTTCACCAAATGGCGTGAAAGCCACAAGCCTTTTCACTGGTTTAGCGAGTTTTATGGAATTCTTAATGAAGGCGGGTTTGATGTGATTATTGGAAATCCGCCGTATGTGGAATTCAGCAAAGTACGAAGGCAATATAAAATTTTAGACTTAAAAACTGAAAAATGCGGCAACCTTTACGCTTTTACGGTTGAACGATCCCTTTACGTAATGGCAAATAGCGGTCGCCTTGGACTCATCGTCCCTTTAAGCATCGCCACAACAGATAGAATGCATCCATTGCAAGAGTTGTTACTAAAATCCAAGCTTTGTTTATGGTTCAGCCATTACGATGTTTATCCTTCAAAATTGTTTGATGGAGGTAAGCAAAGGCTCACTATCCTTATCCTATCTATCCTTAAGCATGATAGTTGTCTTTTTACTACCCGATATAATCGCTGGCGTCCTGAAGAACGTGAATGTTTATTTTATAATCTTCATTACACCAAAGGGTTTTATGATGCTCAACATCTTTCGATGCCTAAGTTAGAAGGAAAAATCGATTTATCAATTCTTGAGAAACTCAAAAATCAGCATCCGGCTCAAGTTATAAGTGATAGCACCAATCCATCTTTTTTTGTTCACAGGATCCCATATAACTATATAAAAGCCTTTAATTTTATACCCCATTTTTGGAATACAATAGATGGACAAAAAAAATCCGAAGATTACAAACCTTATCGTACTTTCAAGCAAATGGATGCAGCTCCATTATTAGCTGCGCTTAATTCGAATTTGTTTTTTTGGTGGTGGTATTCTCATTTCGAGGGATATCATTGTGGAAGGCATGAAATTTTTGCCTTTCCAATCGGATTAGATAAAATGTCCAACAAAAATCGTTCGCAGCTTCAGAGATTGTCTGAAATTTTAATGGAAGACATTCAAAAAAACAAAAATAGGAAGACTTGCAACTATAAAACTACCGGTAAAGTTATATATGATGAATTTTTTCCTAGAAAGTCTAAACACGTTATCGATCAAATAGATTATGTTTTGGGAGATCACTTGGGTTTCAATCAGAAAGAGATTGATTATATTGTGAATTTCGATGCAAAATATCGAATTTCTAATAACTGATAAAGGCCTGTTTTTCGGTTATACCTACTATTATTTATCCTTTTGTTTAATAGGTGAAAATTATAAAGGAATTAAATATGAGTGGAAATGTTAAAAACAAGAAACATATTAATTTTGAAGCTGGAGGCCGATATCGCAATAGATTTGGTTGGTATGAGGTATTAAGGCTTTTGAATGATGAAATGTTAGTTCGTTATGAATCAGATGGTAGGGAACAGATTTTAGATTTCGAATCACAACACAGAATAATGTCAAACATAGAGACAGAAGAAGAAACAGTTACCCCTTATGGAGATCATGAAAGAAATATCACTTATTTTAGAACACTGGGCTATATTTCAAATAATAGCTTCATTGAAGCTATTATTCCACCAAATAGCAAAGATGGCTTTGATAATGCTTATTGCAAAGTTAAGGGGCGTTATCCAAATACTGAACAAATGGGTTATTATATCCATCACGATGAAAACGTTGATAAATGGGGAGTTGAAATGAGACTCACTTTCAAGGTTCCGAGTAGCATCAGTTTAGATGATTTAGATTTTGGGCATGGTATAGATATTGTTAGAAGTCCAAATAAGGATGAACGAAGAGTTAACTGCAATGCGTTGTGTTGGAATTTATTGGGAATAGGATTTGATTTGGGGTCTGAACATAATCTCGGAATAATAAAAGATAGCATACCTGAAAAGTATAAGGAAGATTACGATTCAGGCACCTCAATTTTCTGAAAATGGGTATGCACCAGATCCCTACGGCCTAACCAGTGTAGAAAAAACAAATTAAATGAATACAATCAACCTGAAGAAAAACAATCCGAATTATCCCTCAGCCTTGAAACAACATCTGGGCAAAGACGCCCCTGATACGATCACGGCCATCGGGAATCTCGACATCCTCCGCCATAACTCAACAGCCTTTTTTTGCTCGACAAAATGTCCTGGCGATCTGATAGTAAAAACCTATGATATCGCACAAATTCTAAGAGATGCCGGCATGACGGTTATCAGCGGATTTCATTCGCCCATGGAGCGTGAATGCCTCACAATACTATTACGCGGCGCCCAGCCCGTCATCGTCTGCCCTGCCAGAAGTATAAACAACATGCGGATAAATAAAGAATATAAAAAGCCCCTGAAAGACGGGCAACTGCTTTTTCTCTCTCCATTTGATGAAAATCAACGACGCATTTCCACCAAGACATCCCATTATCGCAATCTATTTGTGGCTGCCATATCTGCTATTGTTTTTGTGGCCCATGCCGGCCCCGGTAGTAAGACAGAATCGTTTTGCAAGGAAATCCTCTCCTGGCAAAAACCAATTTATACATTTGAAAGTGATTACAATAAAAACCTTATCAAAATGGGAGCACGTCCGGTAAACATGGATAATGTTTCAGGGTGGGCAAAATTGTTTTAAAACACACAAAAAGATCAAGGAGTTAAACTAACAGGGACTCAGAGGCCGACGCTGCCTCACCCGTGACCAGCAGCATTAGACCGGTGCAATATGAATTATTTAGATAATTGGAAACGTGCAAAATTGCGTGAGGAGATAAAAGATTATCCAGGATGGCAGATTCATTGGGCTTGTTCTCGGCTTTTAAAGAGCTTTTACATTTTCGATATAAATTATAGCGAACTTAAAAAATTTCTCGAAAACCCTCCAATCATTAAGTTTCAATTTTTACCAGATGATAAAGCGAGAAATGACAAGATTCGTTCTGATTCAGAAGCGGCACGATTAATACACAATTTTGTTGCTAGTGCTAATACTATAGTTGATCATTATCGACGAGCCAAAAGAAAATACTTAGCGGATGGTGAAAAAGTAGAATTCGATAATTTGATTGAATCCGGATTTCTTAATGACTCCCGATTGCGTTTATTGAAGGAACTTAGGAATTTTATTTTGCATTATGATCTACCTGAAATATCAAATAGGATAAGACTTGAAAATGGTACTTCAAAACTTGAGCTAATTCCAGAAAAAATGCTTAAATGGAAAAAATGGAATAGCGATGTTAAAACTTATCTAAAAGATTTATCCGCAAAGAGTGAAAATATACAGATTTTAGAAGTGGTCATAGATTATGCAGAAAAAACAAAACATATAACAGAATTTTTGATTCAAAAAATTGCAATATGTAATTCTCAAGAACTTAAAAATTTATATTCATCGGTAAAATTGATATTAGAATCTGTGAAAAAAGACGGATATGTAACAGATCCATTGATAGTTCAGTTTTTTAGTAAATCTTTTCAGCTAACCTCGCAATCACCTGACCAGCTATAGCCTGCGGCTCACGCTGGCTGGTGATCGCGGGATTAGGACTTTAAAATGGTAGATGATAACAAAGAAAGATATGAAGTGATTCTACAAGCATTTAACCCTGACGTAATTGGTGATGGGTATCTCCAATTTCCTTGTTCATATTGTGAAACTCCTATCAAAGTTACTAAAAAAGACCAAGAAGAGCTTGCAAGTGGAGGAGTTGGCTATAAATGTCAAAAGTGCGAAACTTACTATGCTTTAACTCGATGCCCTCATTGTCAAAAAACAATTGGTTTTGACGATGTAGAGTGGGAAATGCTTAGAAGTCCTGACGGGTATAAGTGTCCAACGTGTGACAAAATTTTGTTTGTATCCCAGACAAGTGGCCCGGTTCTGGGATTAAGTGGAATAGTTGTCCCAAATTTAAAGGAATGGTCAGTTGATGAAAGAGAAAGAAAATATACAAGCTCTATCAAAACTTTTCTTAATAGAAATCAGTTAATTGATTTAGCGATTTATCATAGGACTGTTGGAGACAGGATAGAATCAGCAAACAGAAGTTTGATCGCTATTGAGAACTTAAAGATATTAGCGAAATCTACTATTTCAAACGTCAACCATTGCTTAGCCCAAGATAAACCAGAGGACAATGAAATTACTGCGCAATCTGCAGATTTAAACAATGAGATATTCAATTCTATTAATTGTTTAAGATCAAGTCTTGATGTTATGTGTCAAGAATTAGGAGTTATATATACTCCTGATAAATCAGAAACAAAAATAGACCTGAGAAGCATTGTCGGATTCCTCGAATCTATTGGCAATCCCCCAGAAGCAATAATTAGACACCTCCAAGCCTATGAAAAAACTGAGGATTTTATTTACCTGAACGATTTTCGAAACACTATTCAACACAGAAGAGTAACAATTTATCAAGAGACAGGAAGCTTTGATTTAGGAAAACTCAATTCCATCAAGCCAGTCAGCCTCAAATCAGAGGCTCGAATTATTCTACCAAATGAACCAAAGATAAAATTTCCAGATGCAACTTATAAAAAATCTAAAGAACTAAAAAAAACTCTGGCAATCCTAAAAAAATCTGTTGTTGAATTTATTTTGGAAACTTACAACAAAATTGAAAAGAATAAAAAAATATCCTAATTTGGACAAGCTGGAACCAAACAGGATTTTAATTTACGATAGTTCATGCATATGGGAATATAAGACCTCTTGTGGGACATCTATTGCTTTATAACTTACTATTTTTCCGTATGAAATTTTATCTCTTTACCTCTGGCTGAACATGATAGCTTCACTTATAAAGAGCTCAACTTCATCATAAATTACAACACCAAATACCGAATGGGCAAAGAGTTAAACCGGTGAAACTGTGTTTATCAAATCATTCAACTGAATAAGGAACTCGATCAATCGCATATTAAAAATTAATTTTTCGAAAATATTCTGCCATGACAAAAGAAGAACTGTATAAATTATTGAACGAATTGCGCTCATTACCATCTGAAACAGAATGGATGGAGTTCAAGAAAGCCGGAAGCAGTTATTCTTTCAACAAGCTGGGACAATATTTTTCTGCTTTGGGGAATGAAGCAAATCTCAAAGGCAAACCATATGGCTGGCTGATTTTTGGTGTGGAAGACAAGGCCAGAAAAATTATTGGAACTTATTATCGACGAGACAGATCCAAACTGGACAGCCTGAAGTCTGAAATTGCCAACAAAACAACCAATCGTATTACGTTTACTGAAATTCAT
>JAFCZU010000189.1 GCA_019314185.1 Deltaproteobacteria bacterium
TGGTTCCACTTCCCACTTTACCGCCTCCATGAGCTGGTAATGCTTCATGCCCGAGATCTTTTTCCTGTTCATGGAGATCTCGACAGCCCTGGCAAGCGAGGTGACATATACGGCAGGGCCAGAGGTATAGTCCATCCGCGTTGCAAGGGTCTTAATGGCCTCAATTGCAGGTAGATCGTCCTCGGGATCAGGTCTGTCTACCTGTGAAAAATCGAGTATTTCAAAGCCGTTGCCCTTTTTTGCCACCACTGCGGCCCTGATATGTCCACCGGCAACCTCAACGGCTAATAATTTTTTGTCAAAAATTTTCATTAATTATTTCATCCGCAGATTACGCAGATTACGCAGATTATTAAAAAAACTAAGCCCTAATCCGTGTAATCCATGTGATCTACGAAGCCTAAATTCTCGTTACTCGGTTCTCGTTCCCATGCTCTGCGTGGGAACGCATACTTTTTGCTCGTTCCGCAGATTATTATCAGAAATTTGAAAACTCATTTTTTTATCTACGTCCGGACATTCCATATTCTGGAGCAAGGCAAGCGTGTTGCCGTTTTTTCCGCCACGAGCGGACAGGTATCAATTCCTCGATCCTGTTTACGGCGCTGCGCTAAAATCCACGCTTACATCGAGGGTAATATTATCCCGCGGTTCCATAGAATTATTGGTAATAATATTATAGATGGCAGTATACTGGTTCTCGCCCGCATCGATTGTGTCATTCCCATCCGCATCGTCCCATAAGACCAGATATCTGGCCCCTGTCTTTATTTTGTTCACTGTAATATCGGTGTAATTGAATGCACACGGCGGAGGAGGATCAGCGCCTGCTTCCCAATCATCGACTGCCAGATCACCGTCTGCGTCTATCATGCTGCCGTCTGTGCCCGCCACCTTGACCAACGGTAGAGCGGGATAGTTATAGAAAAGGCACGCCTTGGTGATGCCTGATGTGGCATTAAGCACCGTAAACTTGTTCAACGTGAAAAATCCCGGATACCACTCGCTTTTCCTGATAATCAGCATGATATTGTCTTTATTATGCCCGCCTGCATCATTGGGATCATATGGCGTTACAACAATATCAATTACCTCGGTGAAATTCACAGGCTCTGTCTTTTCAGCATTTGTGCTGCCAAAATCAAACTTTCCATCAACCCCGCGGGAAAGGATCATAATCGCGTCATTTGTATTATCTTTGAAAAACAGGACTTCCCTGTCCCAGTCATCCCTGATATACTGTTCCCCATTAATACCCCATGGCGTCTGAAGATATTCGCCGCGCCAGCCGATACCCGCGTGCGCCCATGCCGGTTCAGCCATATCGTCAGCCGGATCACCGCTGTTCGGTGTCCTTGTCCACAATTCCCTTAGTTGTCCTTTTGTATAAGAAACCGGTATCCCATCCTCATCATCCCAGTAATCATCCGTCAGGTCGGCAGGCGTGCCATTGTTTTCCCACCTGAAAAGCTTTGGCCACCGGCACACATCCCCTGTAAACCCGTCGTTCATGCCGCCGGGCGATGAGCCCAGAATCACCCTTTTTATCCTGAGAAAGAGCGCTTCGGTCTCCATCTTTTTCTTTTCATTTATCTCCTCAAATACAGCCTCCCATTCATGGGAATATATCTTCATTACGATATTATCTTTGTTGTATTCATCGTCTTCATCATACGCTTTGCTCATGATATCATCCGGGTCAACGGTCCAGAGACCTGCCGCAAATATTCCTTTTGTCGGGTACGTCCCTTCACGATCCGGCCCCTCTGAGATGATCCGGAATATTGTGCTTCCCGGTCTGTCCTGGTCGGCAGTTATGAAAAATCTCAATGCCCTGCCCCAGCCATCCGCAAGTCTCCCGTCTGTCTGGAGAAGTCTGAAGGACTCCTTTTCGTCATAATGTTCGCCCAGAGCGCCGTCAACCGGGGAGTAATCTCCGTCTTCCCATGTCTCTTTTAAAAGAACAGGATTCCATTTTGGTTCAAGGCTGGCATATTCATCGTCTGTTTCCGCCCAGTGCTGACTGTCGGAAAGTTTCTCATCCACAGGGGGTACTATATAAGGGCCTTTCCACCTGATGTTTTCCATCTCCCCTGGCGGTGAAGTCGGATGTTCTTCAAGATATTGAGTCCACAGCCCTCTTGGCTGTCCCTCATTTTCAGTCTCAAGCCCGCCGATATGGTCACGATGATCAGCGTAATCGAGCACCTTGCGAAAAGGGTAATTCCACTTCCATTTTTCCCCTTCAAAATGCCCGAAAGGACGATAGCCAAAAGTCCAGGTGGGTCCGAGGGGCGGGTCCGGTCCCACGTAATTGGGTTTTATATCAGCCTTTGCCTCCCAAAGATCAGGCCATTTCTCCATATCCCCTACATAGCCGCCGATGATCCTTCTTCCGTCTGCATCAAACCTGTCCGGGTCGCCTACAATGGCACGGCGGATCACCTCCATTCTCTCGCGGGTAAGTTCTTCCCTTGCCCTGTCGTCCAGGATGCCAAGGGCCGGCCATGTCATGACCGCGATCATCCCGAGGATAAAGAGAACGATCAGGACTTCGAGGATGGTGAAGGCGCGCTCGTTGCGGGTTGTAGAAGGTTGAAGGCTGAAGGCTGAAGGCTGAAGGCAAGAAAACCTTTTTTTCCTGCTTTGAGCTTTGAGCTTCTTTGTATTCATTGCTTTGAGCTTCTTTGTATTCATTGCTTTCAGCTTTGAGCTTCCAGCTTCTTTATTCTCGTTGCTCGTCAATGCCATTAACGACCGTTCCTTTAAAGTTACCCTTTGAAGGGGGTTAGGGGGTGTGTCTCCATAAGCGCTAACTTAAACAACCCGCTTAGTTCAATAGAATTTGAATATCGAATGTCGAATGTCGAACAAGGAACCGCAGAATTACGAAGGAATCACTTCGACATTCGATATTCCTTGTTCGACATTCTGCGGTTCAGAAAAAGTACTCATAAAACCGATAGTTACTATTCCCCCTGTGCCAAGTGTGTTCTAAAATCAGCTAATAAGAAGAAATTTAGGGGTCTGTTTTTCACGTTTTTTAACTTAGCGACCTTTCGTAAAAAAGGCGGGGAGAAAGGCTCCTCCCCGCCCGTCAGATGCTAAATATAGCGATTAAGAGTCGATGTTAACATTACCATCAAGGTTAACACCCCAGAATTCTCCGTCATCTTCAGGATACATATGACCTTCCGGGCACTGTGTTGCGAACCGCCACCTTCCCTGAGCTTCATCAAGGGTAAAGATCCTTTTCCTCAGATTATCATCATTGTTAGCGATGATATAAGGATCTACAGGCTCTTCGTCATATGCCAGAGCAGTAACCTGAAGCCCATCTTCCAAAGCATCATCTGTAATAACGCCGCTCAGGGGGTCAGCCACATCTGTCATCCTGGTAGCGGTTGCCTCGAGCCTGGGCAGAACCAGGTTGTAGTCATTATAGAATGCGTTGTCGGCATTTTGGAGACCTCCAGGGCAATGCGCGGCATTTGAGATAACACCGGAGGTGATCAAACTGCACTCAGGTCCCATACCAAGAATGATCCTTCCAAAATTGTCAGGTTCGCCCCATCCTCTCTCTGTCACATTCGTGGCAACCCAGACATTTGCAACAGTCTTGCCGCACCCAATCATGGCAACGCCAACACCGGCAGATGGAGTCTCTTCAACCATAGTGTCCCCCTTATCCGCGTCGGCAACGGCGACCAGAAGAACGTCATTTGTTGTATCGGCGATCGCATTGGTGAGACCACTGTAATCATTTAGATTAAACAGTTTGACAATGCCCATATTCTTGAGCTCATCCGCTTCAGCAGCATCCAGATGGTGGATATGGAAGTGGTTCCTGTCGTTGAATTCAGCAGCTAAAACTTCAGCTCCATCATCTGGATCCTGGTTGGAGACTGGTGGAATCTGGTAAGTACCTGCGGTTACATCCTCAATAACCAGGTTGGTCAGATGGTTCGGATAGCGGTTTGTATCTTCATAGTAAGTAGACATATAGGTGATCATCCGGTTCTGGTTTGAATCGCATACTGTATCAACCGCGCTTCCGGAAATACCGGCAAGCCTCGGCGCTACCATCGCGATGAGAAAACCCATAATGGTGAGGACCACCAGGATTTCAAGCAGTGTAAAACCTTTTTGGCTGTTCACTTTCTTAAATTTTTTCCTGATTTTCTTAAGCATTTTTTTTCCTTTCGATTTGTTTGCCTGTGAACAACCCACCCGCAGGGCCTGTTACGGCTTTTAAGTCAATTTCCTTATGTTTCAAAATACCCTTCGGGCGCCTCGCCGCGACAGGAACTCACATCTGTTTTTGCATCACCTCCTTTCTCTTTTCTTGTTGCTTGTTGCTGAACGTGCAATAAGAAACCAGCAACGAGTGAACGGGCGGGCCCGCCTGCCTCGCCTGAGCGATAGCTGGCGGGTGTTCCCCTTTTTGGAAAAGGTGGATTTTTCGTTATTCCCCTGCTTTTGGAAAGGGGAACAGGAGGTATTGATCCGGTTTCCAATTTTGATGATTGCATAAAAGGTCAAAAACACCCACCTTCGTCATTCCCGCAAAGCTTGTCCTCGACCCGATCGTGGAGCGGGAATTCAATAATTACTTCCAATTTCTTTAAAATAAAAAAGGCGCAACTGAATTGCTTACCACAATCCAAGTTACGCCTTCACTTTCACCTGCCTGATGCAGGGACCGTAAGTCGTTCCTTTTGTATAAAGAAGACTATTCTAATAAAAATTGAAATACCTAATCAACTTTGAGAGACCGAATATCAGACAAAAAAACCGCTGTCAAGCTTTTTTTATTTTTTTTACGCCGGAATTTTTTCTTCCCTGCTTTTGTATTAGTTTGATAAGAGTTCACCGCAAAACAGGGGTACTTATTTTGTGCCTTTGGGGCGGTTCTTGTTCTGACAATCCACTACAAAACGATACTGTTTGCCACAGTGGATGATGATCTCCTTCTGTCCTCGCTGAAGTATTCTCATCTCCACTTTTACCTCGCCGTACCCATCATGAGAAAACAGCTCATCATATAGCTCAAGAATCTTTGCTTTAACTTCTTTGTTTGTTGTCAACATCGCTCCGCTTTGTTCCATAATTGGTTAAAAGTAGTCGAGTGGTCGGCCAATTGGGTTTGTGATTTTCATGCAAACAAAAAAAGGCGTAACCGGATTGCTTAACCCAATCCAAGTTACGCCTTCACTTTCACCGCGCCCTTTTAAAGGCTGGCAACCGCAAGACATCCCTTATAAAGATTTAAGTTTCTAATTTAGATAGAAATTTCTATTAATCCAAAGAATAACCTCTGTCAAGGCTTTTTTGAACCGTTTCGGTTTAAAATTTTAAGAGTTATCCCCCGGCATAAGCCCCATGCTATAAAGCTTTGACCTGACACCTCTCCCTCCATCTATATCTATAAGAGTAACCTCTTCGCCCGGATCAATCCTGCTTAGTAGCATTATTTCTCTCCCTCCACCTCTTCCATAGTCTTTATCCTGACCTTGAATCCACTTGCAAATTCTTTCATTCTGGCTAAACATTTATCCGGTTCCTGACCATGAAGCCGGTATTCATCGAAAAATTCCAGGTCAAGCTTTTTTATTATTTTGGATGCAATTAAATTGGAAAAAAGGTTGACAAAAATTTTCCTTGTAGTAATTAGATATATCTAATTTTATTTTAACTATCTAAGGAAACTTACCCGATGGAATACTATAAAAAGACTGATTTGATGAAAATTATCGATACTAACACCAAAGATCTGCACAATCGGATAGATATGCAGCGGCATATCCTGACTGCTGTCATAGAAAAAAAGTCAAAAGGACTTCAAATATGTCCTGACTGCATCTTTTCAGATTGTCCCCACAAGAAAAGATTGAGAGCTGTTTTAACCGAGGCCATAGGGATTCTGGAAGATACCAAAAAAGCGTTTAAATCAAAGAGATTGGAGATCTTGCGCAAAAAATTGATCCAAGTGCTGGCAGAAAACGATTAAAATTGGAAGCCCTGGGAAAACAGACTACCTGGCAAATGTATCGCCGAAAACTGAAGGTAATTAACCTGAACAAACTATCAATCTTAATCATAGCTGGAACAGGCTTAGATCACACCGGTCAGTACGATGGATGATTTTGTTGAAGCCTTTATGCATTACCATGGCTCTTAAAAAAAATTATCCGAATATATGCCAAACAGGCTGCCATCATTAAACGGCTTAATCTATCGGGATTTGAGAGATGGCTTTTGTCGATGCTAAATCCGCGACTTTTCTGATCAGAAAAGAACGTTTCGATTCGGAATCTCTTGGAATAATATTCGCATGCAAGGGCAGCAGATTTCATGTTGGTGACCAAGTATATCGGTTCTTCATTATCTTCGGCCCACCACCCTATTACCGTCACGGGGCCATATTTTTTATTTGTAAAGAAAACGTCTTGGGCTCGTTTATAGGAGCCCGGCGGAAGAAGCTGGCTAAGAATACTGGTTTCAAACTCTTCACCATCCAGAAAGATTTTGATGTTATTGGCCGTCCTGCAAACATATCTCCATCC
>JAFCZU010000190.1 GCA_019314185.1 Deltaproteobacteria bacterium
GTCTGCGGGGTATTTTTTTCAGAGTACGAGGGCGGGGTAAGGCTGGGTAAAAGACGTTACACTATTTTGTCAGTGAAATGGGTTTCGAGCGTTACACTATTTGAATCTTAACAACGGATTGTTGAATTAATCGCGGGCGTATTGACTATTGGTTCAGTTAGTTGGCTAATTTGGTCATCTATCCAGGGGACAAAATATGGTATGTTGCTTAGTGTGGCACTGTTTATAGTTTCCTTCCCTGTTGCGTTATTGTTGCTGTGTATAAAGCGGAAAATCCGTAGAGAAGTAAAAAAAGCTTGCGAGTCAGAAGAATATAGCAAGCCATATCTTCAACAACTTTGTACAACATATGCGCTGTATCTTTTTTGGATAAAAAGTGTTCTTGGAGAAATTGCCAAGTCTGATACGCAAATTAACAGGCAACCTGTACCAAATAGGATCCGAGCTATAGAGGGACTGGCAGATATTGATGGGCATGAGGTTAAGAAACTTTTATTTGATTTATCACAACCACAAAACAATTCTGAGCGGACAACACGTTCTGCTGCCGTACAAGGTCTGGCCAAACTTAAAACTGTTGATGTAAAGGACTGCCTTTTCAATGTGTTGAGGGATGAAGATCAAGGTGTTATTACGTCAGCAGTTACTGGTTTGCAAAAATTTTCGGATAGTGGAACATTGCAAAAATTATATCCGCTTCTGTCCCATGATAATGATTATGTCAGAGGAGAGGTTATGGACACCATCCGCATAATAATTGGTGACATGGAACCTCCAGATACAGAAGTGACTGAGCATGCCATGAAAGCGCTTTTAGATGATTCAGATGATGATGTGCGTTGCCGGGCGGTCAATATATTAGAACATATTAGGAGGATAGGCGCTCTTGAAACTGCATATGATCAACTGGCTTCAGTCGAATCGCCACCATTAAATATTCTAAAAGAGATTGGTGACGCTATTATCAGGTTAAAAGAGACTTCAGGAAAAGAGGAATAATGCAAAAAACAGAAATAGGAATTCGCACTCTTACACCACTTTGGACAGGGGATATTGGAAGCGACAGTAGTTATATTCGTGAAACAGGTTTAATGGGGAGTCTTCGCTGGTGGTACGAGGGTATCATTCGCTGCATGGGTGGTCGTGTGTGCAATCCTTTGAGAGAATGCAGCTGCGAGTTTAAAGTAAATGAACCGGAGTCGCCAGAAGAACAATTGTGTCCTACGTGTCTGCTGTTTGGTTGCACTGGATGGCAACGCTCTTTTCGTCTAGAGGTTACAGATCTTGAGCCTCTTCCTCTCTTTTTTGTAGCCAACAAGGGTGTTTATCAGTCGTCTGGGAATTGGCTGTGGCGTATATTTGGAGCTGAAAAAACAGGAGGAAAAAGACGGGGGCGAGGAGCAGGGATACAATTTACATTTGGAGTTCATGCATTATGGGGCACAAAAGGGAGATTGCGGATTATCCCTTTAAGGACAGGCTCAAGTAACGTCATAGCCCAGCTATCCTATTTGCTGAACATTATCTCAAAGTGGGGCGCGCTTGGCGCCAAGACTCAACATGGCTTTGGTCAAGTTGCTTTGACAGACATAGATTTAATTGATGAAGGTTTCCGGAAGGTACATTCTGCAGCGAGCCGCTCAATAAACAGAAAGAAACGTGGCAATGATCCAGGCTGTTTTAACCTTGCTCGTTTCTTTGCTCAAACTTATGATCTTGGTTATGAAAATCCTTACGAAAAAAGCGGTAAACTTATTGGAGATCCAGGCAACTTTGCTTACAAAGATTTCTTTATACCCTGTTCCTTTGATATCCGCTACAAAAGTTGTTCCCGCGATCCTTCTACAGGTCAAGGGAAAGATTTTGGCATGCGCCCCTGGTTTAAAAATAAAAAGTGCTATAGTTCTCAAATTACAGAGAATCTTTTTGGAAAAAGCAAGACGCGTAAAGATGAGGATCGTTCAGGCAGTCGCATTGGTGTCAGCCACCTTTACAGGAAACAAAAGAATGGTTCTTTTTATGTGAAGGTATGGGGCCATGTTCCAGATGTTTTGGAAGTCAAACCTGAAGATATTGCTTATGAGGTGGATGCATTCATGAAAACTATGTTTCCCAGTGCTAAGCTTAGAACCAAATTCAGTTTAAAGGAGGTGTTGGGATCATGAAGTGGGAATTTCAAACAGCGTATGATGACATGAATAGAAGGACCATGGATCAAATCATGGGAGATCGTGATATAGATCCTTCTACCAAGATTGCGCTGCTTACATCTGCGTTGCCAATGCCATCATTCAAGGAATTGGCACGATCGTATTATCAGGTATTGGTCAAAAGCGGCAAATTGCAATCTAAGGGTATTGCGCCAGCATGTGATTGCCTGGCAGATCTTGGATTGAAACCCTGTTTAACCGAAGCGCTAAATATCTTGCCAAAATATTCTTGGTCTCTGACCTTTAAGTTTTGCCTGGCCAAACCCTACCTGAGCCGGGATGATATATCCTATTATATCATTGAAAACCCATTACGCAAAGACAAGGTCTTTATGGTACCCATGATTGCGCCATCCCAGTGGAAGGGAGCGCTGCAATCAGCAATAATACAATTTCTGATACGAGAAACAAAAAAAGAAGCATTTGCCGAACAACGTTATCGTTCAACATTGCTTTTTGGTGATGAAAAAGGAGCTGAAAGTGAAGATATTATATGCGTAACGAAGCTTTTAAACGATCAAAATCCAGAGGAAAAAGAGCGTTATGAGAAAAAGGTAAAAAAACATTTTCTTGTTGATAATGATAAAGCACTGCCACATCATGCGGGTCGCCTCCGGTTTTATCCCACGTTTTTTACCAAAATTGGTTTGGAGGTTATTAATCCCCACGATCGGGCACGTAAAGTTGGCACAAATCCGATCTATTTTGAATGTGTGCCCGCCGGTGCTGAGGCTGCCTTTACTTTGCTATATGTTCCATTTGACCTTATGGGCAGACAAGAAACCGAAATTCGCGCTCATGCAGCCAATGATCTTCTTATGGTTGCTCAAGGCCTGAACGATATGTTTACCCTCTATGGCTTTGGCGCAAAAACTAGCAGCGGCTACGGTGTGGCTGAAGAAATGCTTAGAGATAATGGGCGTTTATTAGTAAAGGCAAAAGATCCGGCGGAAAAAACAAAAATCGAAATACCTGTGGAGCCCAAAGAACCTGAAATAGTGCATAAGTTTCGAGAATCGTACCCTGATGAAGACTTTTCAGAAAACATTAATGCTTGGCTGCAAGCTCATAATACATCTTCAAAGCAAAAGCGTAAAAACTATAGAGAAGCCAAACAAGCTTATCAGGACTATTTGAAGCTAAAAGAAAAATATCAAACAAAAAAGAAAAACGCAGAAAGTAAACCAGTTAAATTAACTACTGACCGCATGTTTAAAAGCTTTCCCGAGTTAATCGAAAAGGTGTCTGATCTGGCATCTTGTTGGAGGCAAAGCAATGAATAATTCACTCGAAACACTCGAAAACAATCGGAAGGGAATCCTTTTTATAGAACTTGCCGGTTTGCTGCACGATATCGGCAAATTAAGCAAAGCTTTTCTTGAATACCGGAAAACATGGCAAAATGACCCGCAGGGGTGGGGAAAAGACCCGCATGAACATCGCTATCTCGCCGAACATGAAGTACTTAAGAGCCACGTACCAAAAGAATTCAACACAAAGTTTGAATTTTTAAAAGGTTGCGATTTCGGGGAGCCGGATTTTTCTATCAGAAAAGCAGTTCATGATCATCACAAAAATGAAGTTGGGAACATAACTAAAATGCTCCAAGCTGCCGACAAAAAAGATTCAGCCATAGATCGAAACAACCCGCTCTTTTCGGCAGAGCAAAAGGATACTATCTATAAGTCAAACATCTTTGGGTTTGAGGCATGTCGAGTAGTCACATACGAGAATCATGAAAAAGAGCGCGAGAAACTCTATGCTGCACTTAGGACTAACCTTCCAAAGTACTTCAACAAGTTTGATAGTAAATGTCGGCTACAAATTCTGGATGACATCGAAAAAGCGTTTAAACAAGGCGTTTCCGATACAACACGTCCGCAGAATGACACATCTCTCTGGGATCACGCCTATGCTGTTGCCTCTATACTCAAAGTATTGTCAGTCCACAATTTGCTCAATGAAAAAAAAGAGAAGAAAAATGACAAATCCAACAAAGTTTACTTCGGAATTTTTGGCGTTGGATGGGATGGGCTCAAATTTATCTCCTATGGGGAAAAGATCGGAGACATTGTCGGCAGAAAGAAACTTCTTAACGGAATAAAGAAATCAATCAAGAAAATAATCGAATTTGAAATTCCCATTGGGAACACAATATATGAAGATGATGACGGCATTTATTTTATTGTTCCGGTTGGTTTTGATAATTCATATTCGACTATAAGAGATGCTATTCTAAACAAGATATACGAGACGGTCGCTGAAAAGTCAGATGGAGAACTTCAGCCTTATGCAGTCGATATTTCTGAGACCGATACTCTGACGTCGATGGTTAGCGCGATAGCAGAAATGAGGATGAAGACTTCATATCGCTTTGACAGCAGCAAGGGACAGTTTCACTATTTCAGAAAGTTTTTTCAAGATTTTGAATTCGGAAAGACAATCTGTCCAATTTGCAGATTAAGAGCTGTTGAGAAAGAAGATTCAGATCCAAAGATATGTTTGGTATGCAAAAAACGCAGAATGGAAGCTTCGGATCGGAAAAGCGACAGTCCAAACCAACAAACTGTTTTCATAGATGAAATAGTCGATGGAAATCAAGGCGCCGCCCTTATTGTGGCTCAATTCGGTTTGAAGGAGTGGCTTGACGGCACGATGATCCGAAGCCTGTTTGTTTCGGAGGCAAAGGGAATAGAAAAAGAAATTGAGTCGTTGGGTTCAATAGCTTCATTTTCTGTAGATGCTGAAAGAAAGCTCAAATCTTGTTTCAAAGATACACAATACAACTATAGCCGCATTGTAGAAGATATTGATTCATTTTCCCCTAATTCTAATAACAGACAGAGCGCCCGAAATACGGCTTTCTTATATACTTATGGTCGCAAGCATCTGATAAATATTAACAATGAAAAAATCAAAACGATATGGAAAAACTGGGAGGAATTTTTATCTGCTGCAAAAGAGGAAATATCTGTTTTGATCCCGGAAGAGATTCAGAAATATAATATTCTAAATGCGAAAAGCCCCACGCCATCCACAATTCTTGATGTGTGGACGACAACACTTAGGTTTTTCACAAAAGAAATTTCTAAAATGCTCTCCGTAGAGTTTTTTCCGCCGACCAACAGGCTTAAAATCAAAACAAAAGAAGATATAAATCCATGGCCTGGGCCACTTAAGGCTGAGCTTGGATATAAAAGTAAAAAGAAAAAAAGTGTTGAGATATTATTCATTGATCCTAACCATCTTGAAGTAATAGGTGAATGCTATACATCAAATGACTTTAGGCTGTGCGATGTTATCTATGTAAAGATTACTGACAAGAGCTATAAAAATAACCTTGCCTTATTTGCCGTTGACAAATGTAAGCCAGGCAATCTTATTGCGTCCTATCGTGTGATCACCAAAACTCCGAATATCTATATGGCTATTGTTCCGGCAGACAAGGCATTGGAAGTAACAAAATCTATTTACAATAAGTACATAGAACAATTCGGAAAGGTAATGGGTCGGCTCCCTTTCAGTATCGGCAATATATTTTTCAAAAGAAAAATGCCCATGTTTGTTGTGCTTGATTCGGGCAAAAAAATGCTCAACAATTTCGATCAACTGAACAGAAATAAGAAAATTGCTTTTCATGTCGAACGGAAAGAGGAAAAATCGGCCAATCTCTTTAAACTTTCAACCACATTACTGAAAAAGAAATCCAATGAATACAAGAGAACCATTCAATGGAATTTGCCCGGCAAACTCGGCAATTGTAAAGATGATTATTACCATTCTTATTTCATTGTGGATTCAAAAAACGAAAATCTTTCGGACAGATCAACATTTTTTAAGACTATCGCCGGAGACGTAGTTCACTTTAAAAAAATAGAAGAAGGAGATACTCTTTGTGTCAGGCCGAATTTTTATGACTTTGAGTTTCTTGATTCCAACATCAGAAGGCACAAAATACGAATCAATGAGGCGTTGCGACGGAAATCTAATATCGCCAATTTCAGATCAAAACCTTTTTTGCTGGATGAAGTGGATCAAAAGCTCATAACTGTTTGGAAGTATCTGATTCAGGGAAAGCAGCTTCAGGGGATAACGGACGCGAAATTGAGAAACCTTCAGTCACTTTGGCTGACTAAGTATCAGGAATGGAGTGTGAATTTAGATGAACCGGATAGTTGCAAAATGTGGATTAAATTGGTGGAAGCATCCGTAAAAAAGGAATTCCCGAATATAACCGAACAGGGCAAAATTGAAAATGTTCTTTTGGAGACAATCAAAAACGGCGTTTTTTTTGATATGCTGGAACTTTATCTTGGCATATTGAAAATGAGGGTTAAATGTTCACGTTGGAACCGGCGGATACAGGTTGGGCAGGGTTGATAACACTATTACACGAGAACCAGGCACTAATTTGCCCAAGATTCCGGGAAGCAGTCTCAACGGAGTGACCAGGGCATATACAGCTATGGCCATACAGAGCGAGAACTATGATGCACCTGTTAAACAAAACGGAGAATGGGTTATTGATTATGGCAAGTATCGTAATTGGAAGTACAGACAGCCTGACTATGATTTTTTGCTAAATGGGAATAATATAAAATATTCAGGCGACGGAAAAGCGATCATAAAACCAAACACGGAAGGTCCGATGATCAAGAAGGATAATAACAAAGACATTTATTTAAGCTGTGCCGGCAAAGGAGCTGACGACGGCGAGGGCCATTGCGGTCAGCCGGATTGTCCTGTGTGTGTGGCTTTTGGATTTTCAAAAGGGAAAAGCGGTTCCAGCTTTCAGGGGCTTGCCCAATTTTTCGATGGACGAATACTTTTTTTCCCCATTCACTCAATGATCGGACCTGTTTGGGTTACCAGTCCCTCAGTTTTGGAGAGCGCCGGCATCAAACCTTCCGCTAATAACGAAATTAATGATTGGTTGAAATTCAACAATGAGCTATCAAAAAAAAAGGACAAAAAAAGGGAAGAATATTTCTATACTACATCAAGCCAGATGAGTGACCATCTCAATCTTGGGTGGATATATCTTCCTAAGAAAGACATCAAGATCGAAAAAGGGGATATGCCAAATTCTGAAAGCTGGTTAGAAGAAGGAGAGGATAATACCTCAAAGAGTCTCACAGATTTGGGCATAAGCAGCCGCATCTTAGAGCGTCTGGTTATTGTATCCGATAGCCTTTTTCCTCGCATTGTTAATGATAATCTGGAAGTCCGAACTTCTGTGGCCATTGATCCAGCTACAGGCGCGGCTGAGGAAGGAGCGCTTTTTACGTATGAAGCCATTCCCAGAGCTACGATTATATGGTTTGAGGTCGTGTATAACAAACCTGACTATTTCCATATAAAAGTTCCAACAGGCGATGGAACAGATTTTATTGACAAGGAAATTAAACACGCAGAAGAAAACGGCAACGGTTGGACATGGATTCGGGATAATGTGGAAAAAGGACTATCTCTTATCGAACATTTGGGAATAGGAGGCATGAACACCAGAGGGATGGGTCGCGTCAGAATTTTGAACAAGGAGAATACTGAGCAATGAATATACAAAATATAGACATGATATGCGCCAAATATGGCTCTAAAATAGCCAGAATAGACAAACTATCTGAGCCTCTTGTTAATAAGTCCCTTGGAGTTTTGCAAGAAGATGGTGTTTACTCATTTTTTCTTTTTCTGGCAGCTCAAGCCAAAGGTAAACAAAACACACCGGCAGACTGCATCCAAAAGGATATTTTTGACTTATTGAAAGTTTTTTTTCAAAGTATCAAGAACTCTCAGGAGGATATCCTTGGCATTATACGCAACAACCTTGCAGAGGATTTAGACGATCTGCTTCTATCTAAGGACATTATAGAGCGCACTATGGTTTACGCTCGTTATCATCTCAAAGCAAAGCCAAAGGAGGATTAATAATGTCCTGGAACGTTTACCGGCTGGTCTATCAAGCTATGAGTCCGATTCATATTGGCTGGCACACATTAGGATATATCAAGCTTACGCGTCATTATATCCCAGGCAAAAATATATGGGGGGCAATGACTGCCAATCTGACCAGAACATATAGCGCTAAAGGGATTGATGGATATAAAAAGTTTGGTGATTTGCTCAAAACAAAGATTTTGACCAGTTATTTTTATCCTGCATTAGACCCTGATAAGCCGTTGTTGCCCCATTTTACAAAACAGGGTTTGTACTATGGCATTCATGCTGCAGAAGATTGTACTGCAAAAGATGATAATTATATTGTAGGAGAATTCGAAAGATGTTTTATCGGATCTTTCGGTCAAACTGCAATATTGCCACAGAGCAACACTGCGGAAGACGAGTCATTGCATGAATCAGAATATATCTTACACTGTATCAAAAAAAATGGGGAATACGAACCTGTATTTTTTGTCGGTTACATATTTTTAAAAAAAGACGCCGATTTCAATGGCGGGAAAATAGGTTTGACCACTGGTGATGTATGTTTGATGCCAGCCATTCAGGACCTTTTTGTCGGCGGTGATCTGAAATATGGTTGGGGTTGTCTGAAACTTCAAAACAGTCCTGAAAATGAAGGACCTCAAGAAAAGATGTTTGGATATGAGTTTGTATCAAACTGCAAATGGCCGCCTTGCATTAAGATACCAAAAGGATCCACGCTCCCTGCTCACCTCAAAGTAGAATCAGGTCT
>JAFCZU010000191.1 GCA_019314185.1 Deltaproteobacteria bacterium
AGGGTTTGTTTTTGAAGTCTGGGCGAATCCAGAGAATAAATGGAAACGCGCTTGGTGTGTCCCAGACGAGAAGTTTGATGTGAATAAAGTGAAATTTTTTCCTAAGCAAATCGAGGAGAAATAGAATGGCACAATTTCTTTATGATTTGATTGTGAAACTGTCCTGTGGCGGTCGGTTTAGTAGAGCGGCTTATAGGTGGGCTCTATTGCTTCGAAGAGTGGTCACAAAGTTTCACGACCCCTTGATTAAGTACAAACTGGGAAAATCTACGATTCATATTCCAATATCCAGTAATTTGGGGATATACCAAGAGAAACACCCTGCTTTTTCGACAGCAATAGGTCGAATTACTGCACATGTAAGTGAGAAATATCATGAATTGAAAGTTATTGATGTGGGAGCAAATGTTGGTGATACGATTGCGATCATACGAAATATGGGTGACTACCATATTCTTGGTATTGAGGGCGATGTGAAATTTTTTTCCATACTCAAAAAAAATACTGAAGAGTTTTCAAACGTTCATGTTGTTTGTTCATTTGTCGGAGAGATAAGCGGGAAGGTTGGTGGTAAATTGATTACAGGAGGTGGAACTGGTCACTTATCGCTTTCGGAGAAAGAAGAAAGCGACAGCATGACGGCAAGAAGTCTTACCGATACCCTGAAGGAATATTCGGAGTTTTGGTGTGCGAAGGTGATAAAAATAGATACGGATGGATACGATGGGAAAATTATAAGGGGTGCAAGAGAGTGGTTGGCGGATGTTAAGCCTGTTTTGTTTTTCGAATATGATCCACTTTTATTGATACAACAATCAGATGATGGGCTCTCAATTTTCTCACTACTATTATCTCTCGGTTACAGACGAGCCCTTGTTTACAAAAATACAGGAGAATATATGCTCTCTGTGGAATTGGATAACATGCGCTTGCTTGGCGAATTGCACGAATATTTTTCTGGCCGTAAAGTGAAATATTGTGACATTTGTGTATTTTCTGAAGTGGACTTGGATTTGTGCGAAAAGGTGAGATGTTCTGAGATGAACTTCTTTAGGGAGTTAAACAAATGAAAATTCTAATTTGTTCCCCCATAAGTCTTCAATTATTAGCTGACTATGTTGAAAATGGGGATAGCCTGCCTGAAGGCTACAGGTACCCTTTGGCTGCATACCTTGTTAAAAGTTATCTTGGTCTTGGACATAATGTTCATGTAGTGACTTCTGCACCACAAGTGGAAAAAACCAAAGTCTGGGCTGGAGATAAATTGACATTGCGGGTAACACCACGTCGAGGGAAGTATCTTTTTTGTCTGGATGGGTACAGGCGTGAGATTAGAGCAATGGTGGCGTCAATAAAGAAGGCAAATCCTGATATCGTCCATGCGCATTGGACGTATGAGTTCGCTCATGCCGCCATAGCTTCCGGTTATCCGCACTTGGTTACAGCCCGGGATTCTCCATGGGCAATCGTTAGGTACATGACTTCTCCATATAGAATTTTTCGGCTTATTTACGCTTATAGAATAGTCCCTTTTATTAGAAATTTTTCTGTAATCTCCCCTTACCTTGAAGATCATTATCGCCGCCATTTTTTTTATCGCCGTAGAATTCGGCTGATACCTAACGGTTTATCTTTAGAATTATTTCAAAAAAGCTCAAAGCAGTTTAACTCAAAAAAAGCTCCTGTTTTTGTATCAATATCAGGCTGGGGTCCAAGGAAAAATTTGAAAGTAATTTTAAAAGCTTTTCCCAAAGTTTTAAAACAAATTCCCGAAGCCAGTCTTATTGTTATCGGTGCGGGCCTTGGGCCTGGCGATATTGGTGAGCGTTGGGCATTAAAAAAAGGTCTTTATAAAAATATAGATTTTCGCGGACATCTTATCCACACAGAATGCTTGGAGGTTTTAAGGAGTGAAGCGGATATTTTTGTGCATACCAGTTTAGAAGAATCTTTTTGCATGACATTAATTGAGGCTATGTCCAGTGGTTTGCCTGTTATTGGAGGACGAGATAGCGGGGCTGTCCCATGGCTTTTGGGTGATGGGGAAGCTGGAGTTTTATCCGATGTTTCCAACCCAGACGACGTAGCAAAAAAGATGATAATGTTGGCTCTGAATCAAACTTTATACAACGAGGTTGCCGCACACGGCTTTAATCGAGCAAGAAAATATTTTGTGATAGATAAAGTTTCTGATGAATATCTGAAAGCTTATAAAGAGATATTGAGTAATGAAAGATTGGCTTAAAAATCGTTTAAACAGGAAACAAAAAGATCTTATTTTGGATCTTTTTTATTGCCCGCATATACCTGTTGATTATCTTTTTTGCATCTGGAAAGGTTTGTCATGGCATCCTTCATGGCGTTTTTGGGGTTTACCTTTGATACAAATGCGTAAACGAGGTTCCATCAGGATAGGAAGCCATTTTGTCGCATGCAGCAATCCCCGGCACAATTCTCTTGGTGTTTTTCAAAGAGTTACTCTTAAAACTTTAAGGCCGGAAGCCAGGATCATTATTGGTGATTATGTTGGTATCTCCGGGGCGACTGTTTCCGTTGCAAGCGAAATCAAAATCGGGAACCATGTTTTGATTGGGACTGGTGTAATTATAACAGATAGCGATGCGCATCCAATTCATCCTGCGGACAGAAGAGGGTCAGGGCAGACAAAAGTTCAGAAGGTTAGCATAGAGGATGATACATTTATAGGAGCAAGATCTCTGATTTTAAAAGGGGTAACTGTAGGTCGAGGTTCAGTTGTTGGGGCTGGTAGTGTAGTAACCCGAAATGTGGAGCCTTATTCTGTTGTGGCAGGAAATCCGGCTAAAGTAGTTGGGACTGTCCGTGATTGATAATCAAACATAATATGAAAAATATTGTATAAAACATGACGTTACGTTTAATACCGAATCATGCTCTTTTTGTTGCCCTGTTTTTATTGGGGCTGCAATTCTATGCGCCAGATATATCTATCCTTTTATCATGCTTGCTTGCGGCAATTATCATCTGGAAAGCAGATCCCCTGTATCTTCACGTCCTGTTGGTTTTGTTTCTAAGACCAGCAAACTTTCTCTTAAAGGATTACGGACTTGATCTTTTTCCCCAGGGAGTTTTTCAGGCCAATGGCTTTGAAATTGGCGAGTTCTTCCTCAATGTGCCGTTAACATGTGCTATAGTTGCCGGACTACGGGTTATATATGATTATTTTTTTAAAGTTAAATCTATTTTGTCCACTTGTAGGATGATATTTTTTCTTTGGCTGAGCGCATTTATTCCGACTTTAATAATTTGTTTCCGCGGATTGGCTGAAGGGAATAATGGCTGGTCTGAGCCAATTAGGTATCTTTTGATAGCAGGCACATATTTTTATGGGATGATTTTAGGACAAAAATGGCCCCGATCTTTTGACCTCATTTATAAAAAACTTTCTCCTTTTATTTTAATTTTATTACTTCTGTCAGCATTTGCTTTATTTCATCATAGGCTTTTATGGTATTTTGCGGCTTTTGTTCCAGCCTTATTTTTTTGTTGCTGGAATATGAAAAATAAAAAAGCACGATTTATTTATCTCCTATCATATGTATTTATTGGATTATATTGCGCAGGGTTTACATTGCCGGGGGAAGGTACGTTTACTCTGATAGGTTTATTTTTTATATCAACGTTTCTTGGGGTTTTTGCTTTTTCGAGAAAAGGTTTCTTGAAAAATTTAATTTCCTGGAACATAGGATTGCCTGCACTCATTATATCAATTTTATTTGTGGTTTTTGTGGTGAAAGTTACTGAGGAATTAGGATTAGGGAGCCCGATATCTTCGGCTGATAATGTGACAATGGTAGAGAAACTTAAAAGTAAGATTTTCTACGATCGCGCTAATTGGTGGCAAGCTAATATAGAATACATCCTTGAGCCTCCATACTTTTTAAAACCTTCGGGGCGTCCATTTGTCCTGCATCATATTTCAAGGGGTGATATTTATGTCAAAGCAGGCGCACATAACACTTTTATTCAGTCGATTCGAACAAACGGATGGTATTCGGGTATAGTTATTATTATTATCCTGTGTATTGCGGTTATGAAAAACACTCTTGTTTATAGACGATCACATATTGGAGAAATAAAGGCAGTTGCAATAGCAACTATAGCAACAGGTACCTTTGGCGCTATGACCGGGCATTATGTTTTCGGCTTAGACGCCGGATTTTGGATAATGACTTTAGCTGGGATTTCATATTCAGCATTTTTAATTTATGAGCAACCTTCGGTGCATGTAAAAGCTCGACAGACCAAGTGGTTACATTTATGAAAATTATTTGGTTAGGTGGAGTTTTTACTGAAGATGCGCTTCACCGTTTCCTTGCAGTAAATCAGGCCGCAAACCGTTGGACTGCCGGTCTGCTGAACGGGCTTAAGAATGAGGGACACTCAATTTATTTGATTGCTCATCGTCCGGAGCCTGCCTGTCCGAAAGGCAGCTTGCTGCCAGGAGATAGCCGGGAACTTGATCCGCAATTTGATGGAGAAATCGTTCGATATCTGAACATACTTCACATCAGGAAATATATTCTAAAAACGCAATATCGAAAAGCATTGATACGTGCGGTTAAAGATTTTTCTCCTGATCTCATTTTATGCTATAATCCATATCTTTGGAACATTGCAGCCGGACAACTGGCAGTTGAAACCTTCAATATCCCCTGGGTCCCGGTTGTACTAGATTATGACGATCCGCGTCCGGATTGGAAGGTTTTCAGAAAGACGCTTAGCGCTGCCTCGGGCTTTGTTTTCCTTTCTTATTGGGGTTTTAAAAATTGCCCCCTTCCTAAACCGAAATTGCATTTGGATGGTGGGAATGAGGGCTGGTATGGTGATATTGTGGCGACACATAATCAAAATAAACAGGTGCTATTGTATGCAGGTAAGTACACCATATATGGTGGTGTTGATATAATGGCTGAAGCTTTATTACTGATAAAAACTAAAAATGTTGAGATATGGTTATGTGGTAAAGGCGATTCCCCTTTTATAAAACGACTGTACGATAATGATCCGCGGGTGAAAAAATTGGGATTTGTTTCTAATGATGAGCTTCATCAACTTCATCAAAGGGCTGATCTGTTTTTAAATTTAAGACCTGCAGATATTGATGATAATAGAATGATTTTTCCTTCAAAAATATTGAATTATCTTTCATATGGTAAGCCTGTGGTAAGCAGTCGGACAGCGGGCCTAAGCCAGGAGTATAGTAGGTTTCTTCAAGTTCCAAGGAACGACACAGCAAAAGCTATTGCCGAAAAGATAGATGAAGTTTTTAGCTGGTCACAAACTAAAAAAATTAAATATAGAGACAGCGTGAGATCATGGTTTAAGGCAAGTCGAACATGGGGTATGCAAGCAAGGCGGCTTGGCGAATGGCTGGAGAAAGAAATTCTATGAAAAACTTGTCACGAATTGTATTTTGGCAGAATATAGTGAGTCTCCTTCAGGTGCCGTTTATAAGGGAGTTGGCAAAAGAGTTCAGCGGGGATGTAATCTTGGCTGTGCCTCGAAAATTGACAGATGAACGTGTTAAATTGGGATGGGCTGTTCCTGATTGCTCGCCTGCCAAGCTGATTGTTAATCCTGCTCAGAAACAGATTGAGGAATTAATTCAGGATCGGCAGAAAGAGACCTGTCATGTTTTCAGTGGAATGAGGGGATATCCTTTTGTCTGGTCTGCCTTTAGAGCTTCGCTCAATGTAAAAACCACACGTGCAATTATTTCAGAACCCTATCACTGGCAGGGACTTAAGGGTGGATTACGTCTATTGCGAGGGAGATTAGATGCGTTGTGTTACGGAAAATACATCAACTGTATTTTTGCGGTAGGCAGTCTGGCCGTGCGATGGTTTAAAATGTGTGGATTTGCAGACAGCAAAATAGTTAAATTCGCCTATTTTACGGATTGCCCGAAATCGGGATATTGTTCTAAATCAACTGATGGTGCCTATAAAATAGTATTCGTGGGTCAGTGCATAAAGCGAAAGGGTATTGACCTGCTAGTGCAGGCGCTTTCAGGTTTGAAAGACAAAGACTGGCATCTTGAAGTTATTGGTGAAGGAAAAGATCGTGCTAATTTTCAAGAGTTGACCAGAAAACTGGGAATGGGAAAAAAGATTGATTACTTGGGAGCTATGCGGAATTCCGAGGTAATGCTTCGTTTGCAATCCGCTGATCTGCTTGTGTTGCCCAGTCGATGGGATGGTTGGGGCGCTGTTGTCAATGAAGCTCTTATGCAGGGTGTGCCTGTTGTATGCACCAATCACTGTGGAGCGGCGGATTTGTTAGGCGCATCTGAACGCGGGTCTGTGGTTGAATCCGGGTCGCTTGAATCTTTGAGATCGGCCATGGAAAGCTGGATCAGAAAAGGCCCTGTTAAACCGGAACAACGTGCCCGAATTCGTGAGTGGTCGCAATGCATTCAGGGAAGTGCTGCGGCGGACTATCTGCTCAGGATTATTGGCCACAGTGAAGCAGGGGAGGGGAAAACATGCTAAAAGCTAAGGTAATCCCAATGTTCAAAAAATCCAAATCGTACCAAGTATCAATACCGAAGCTATCAGGCCATCCTATGCAGTGACACGGCTTTGTGAGGACATTTCAAGCTTAATATATTATTTTATAATTGATATATTCCCTGTTGTTGACCAAAGGAGTTTTAAGTGAGAATTCTCACCTCTGTCGGCTACTACCTCCCCGGTTACAAAGCCGGCGGCCCTATCCGCACCCTGGCCAATATGGTGGACAAGCTGGGGGATGAGTTTGAATTCAAGATTGTTGCTTTGGATCGTGATTTTGATGATATGAAACCTTATCCCAAAATCAAGATTGACGGCTGGAACAGGGTTGGGAAGGCGGAAGTCTTTTATATGTCTCCAAAGAAGTGTTTTTTGAGGGATTTCAAAAGGTTTTTATGTTCAACCGAATATGATATCCTTTATCTTAACAGTTTTTTCTCTCCTCATTTTACCATTAAGCCGCTTATGTTAAGACGGTTGCGACTGATACCTGATAAGCCTTTAATTCTTGCCCCGCGGGGGGAGTTTTCTCTAGGTGCCCTTGGTTTGAAAAGTCTGAAGAAACGTGTGTATCTTCTGGTGGCAAAAGCATTCGGATTGTATCGTGGTGTTGTCTGGCAGGCGTCAAGCAAGCACGAGGAGGCAGATATGCGGCGCTGGTTTGGAAGAGACGCGCAGGTGGTGGTTGCTCCAAATCTTCCGCCGATGGTTCATTCTGCAGATGAACTGCCGCCAAAGAGCCGGAAAATTGAAAGCTGCCTGAAAATTGTGTTTCTCTCCCGCATATCACGAATGAAAAACCTGGACGGTGCTTTGGAGATGCTTAATGGATTAAATGGGAATGTTCAGTTTAATATTTATGGGCCGATGGAGGACAAGACTTATTGGGCGGAGTGTCAGAAGATTATCAGCAGCTTGTCGGGAAATATTGAAGTCCTGTATTGCGGCAGTGTGGAGCATGACAAGGTGGGCGCTGTGATGAGGGAACATGATATTTTCTTTTTCCCAACGCTGGGAGAAAACTTTGGCCATGTGATATTAGAGGCGCTTTGCGCGGGCTGCCCTGTTTTG
>JAFCZU010000192.1 GCA_019314185.1 Deltaproteobacteria bacterium
GCCACTAAAACCAATCATATTGATTCTGCCCTGCCACATCTGTTGCCACAATATTTGACGCGTAATTTTGATTCATTTCTGCTTTTAATTTGCTCCCTTTGATTTTCCTAACTTGTGTCCATCCACAAATGGTAGATTCTGGTTCCTGGCAAGGCTCGAGCGTTTTTGCAACCGCAGGCATAGTGCGCCTATTCCGAGGATTGCAAAAACGCGAGAACGCCGCCAGGGGCCGAAAGATGCCACTTGTGGATGGACACTAACTTATAGAACAAATTGACATAGAACCGTTATCCATGCTTTAATATTGCAATTATAATCCAGATAATCTTGTTCATAAGAATGATACTGAAAAGACACAGAGCGATACTCCGCCGATTGGCATCATCTTGTGCCACGAAAAAGGTTGTAATGAATAAAAAAGAGACAAAGGGATAGCGCCATACGCTGAAGAAGATTACAATTCTTATGATTTACTTGAAAGCTCGGCCAGGATTAGTGAGTCTCAAGCATTAGAGGCGCAAAAAGTGTGGCTTAAAATGCTTGATTCATATAGCTACGATTATCCTGATGATGCCATCCAACAGATACTCAAGAATCTGATCGTGTTGGGGCCAGAAGGGGAGAGGAAGGCTAAGGAGATAGTCGATGCTTATTTAAGACATGGAATTGAGAGGCCAAAGACCTGGCTGGGAGAAATAGAAGACTCTATTAGAAATAGCTAATCCTTGAATAAATGGAAGAAAATGCCTCCAGAGCTGATGACAAAACTCTTTCCGGGCCTGGCTGAAAAATTTGATGGGGCTAAACTGGACAGGGCTAAGATTGTTATTTACGATAGCATTAAGCTTTGAGCAATGTAGAATCATGGCAGGGCGGGAACTTTTATTCTCCAATTATCTTTACAAGGGCCCTTTTGCGTCTTCTGCCGTCAAACTCTCCATAAAATATTTGTTCCCAGGTTCCAAAGTCGAGTTCACCGTCGGTAACCGCAACAACAACTTCACGTCCCATTATCTGCCTTTTCATGTGAGCGTCAGCGTTGTCTTCGCCAACATTATGTCTGTACATGGAGACAGGCTCATGGGGAGCAAGTTTTTCAAGCCAGACATCATAATCGTGATGAAGACCGGATTCATCGTCATTTATAAAAACCGAAGCTGTAATGTGCATAGCGTTAATCAGAACCAGACCTTCTTTTATCCCGCTTTCTTTAAGACACTCTCTGACCTGTGGTGTTATATTTATAAATGCTCTTCTTGCGGGAACTTCGAACCACAGTTCTTTGCGAAAACTTTTCATATAATTATTCTCCGAAAAAGTAATTTGAAATGAAATGTTGTTTTTATAAGAATTTTTTCCCTGTTCAGAGATCTATATTGAATCGCCTCGGGAATATGATCTGTCAGGATCCGGAGCTATCCCAGTTAAATAAAAACAAAATCGGATTATAGCGGAGCAGGGTGCTTTATCAGAGATGTAATAAAAATCATACTTTCAATTATAACCCTTGATTAATCAGCAACCCATCAGAATCTATTTTAACATCGAGCAAACAGGCCTCTTTTCTCCTTGAAAGCAGCTCTTCCCAAACAGGCTTTAACCTGTCAATATCGCCGATTTCACCTATCCCCCATATACAACCTCCTCCGCCCGCGCCTGTAAATCTGGCGCCGCAGTTGAATTCTTGGGCTGACCCAACAAGTTTTACGCCCATATCATCAAGCACATCAGGTGTCATCTTTCTCCTGACATCCATTTCAGCGTTCATGGCCGCAGAAGCATCTCTAAAGTTTTTTTCAGCCAGAGCATCAATAAACTTTTGAGTACAAACAACTATTTCAGCCCAGAGGTCGTAAGATTTTCCTGAAAGAAACTGTTTAATCCACTTGCTGTTTATATTTTTCGATTCATGGGGAATACCGCAATATGCTAAAGCAATATGCTGCTCCAGATCTTTATGGAATTCTTTTCTTACAACTACTTTTTTTTTGAATAAAGGCCCCTCAATATCCGACCGCCAGTACCACGCATTAACCCCCCCATGAGCGGCCGCAAGCTGATCCTGCAACCCGCATGGAACCCCTGCCACACTACCTTCAAGAACATACGCCAGAATCGCGGCCTTTCTCCTGGAAAAATTTAAAGTCTCCGCATGTTTAACAAGCCCTGGCGCAACACTGAGAAATGCTCCGACAAGAGCTACCGCTGCCGCAGACGAGCCGCCTAAAGCGCTGCGCGGGGGAGATAATGAATCAATATCAATATGAACCCCTTCTGCCCCGAAATAGGCGGCAATGGCAAACATCAATCCAAGAGGATGATCAAATGGGGCTTTATTCAATGGATATTCAGCGCTTCCAAACCCCTTTGAAGAAACTTTTACCATGCCTTTATGGTATGAGGAAAGCCGTACCCGCGTCTTTAAATCAACCGCTATATTAAATGTGCATGGGGAAAGATACCTGAGCGGATAATAAAAAGTGCTGATATCCAACGTACCTCCCATGTCGATCCTGCATGGAGCCGATGCCTCGACATGCCGTCTTTTAAGAATATTTCTTATGCTCTGCATAGCGCTTAATCCTTACCCCTTCCTTATCTGCCGCAGAAATTTCAGGCTCTTTGGCTCCTTTCCAAGATGATAAGGCACAAATGCCTCTAAGAACTCCAGACAATTCTTTAACGCTTCAGGTGAAAATCTAATCCTTCCCGCCTTGTTTAGATCTCCGGCTCCAACCCACAAGAGCTGTTTAATCGTGCCTTTTGAAAGGGTTATCTGTCTTAACGAACCGGACTCGCATTTTTCGCATACAAGCCCGCCTTTTGTAATATCAAAGACGATTCTGTTTCCTTTCATCTTTTCCATTTCAACTTTACATATACTGCAATTGCGCAAATTCGGATAAAACCCGGACATTGAAATTAATTTCATCTGGAAGAGTATGCTTAAAACATCTTCAGGCATACGACCAAGATCGAGTTCATATAAAACATATTGAAACAGGTGATAAAGTTTAATGTTTTTTACGTGGTTTTCCATCCACTCGTTAATCAATTCAGCCCAGTAGCTCGCATAGGCTGTCTTTGTAATATTTTCTCTTATCCTGTAAAAAGGCTGCCTTAATGAAGCTTCCTGCAAAATAGAAAGTCCTTTGCCGCGACCAGCGCCAACCACTATATCCAGCGCATAAAAAAGTTCAAGAATACCTGAAAATCGTTTTATGCTTTTCCTCGCTGATTTGGCTATTACCGAAACCTTTCCGCTATTTAATGTAAAAAAAGTAATGATAAAATCATAGTCACCGAAATCGATGCGGCGAAGCATAATAGCAGGAGTGGAAAAACTTAACGTAGATTTCATATACCAAGGAGGGTTACAGCGATATTAAAATACAAAAATACGCTGACGATATCTATAGCTGTTGTTACAAAAGGACCTGTCGCAACAGCAGGATCCATATTTAACCTGGCAAACAACATAGGCATAAGAGAACCTGAAAGAGCGGCCAGAGACATTGAACAAACCACAGCAAGCGCTACCGATATAGCAAGCGCCACTCTGCCATATTGAAGCTGAGCGACAATTGCAATGAAAAACCCATAAACTATACCTAACATGCAACCGATGCTAAGCTCCTTGAAAACAACAGGCCATAGATCTCTTATGTCGAGACGACCTGTTGCAAGACCACGCACCACAATAGTAGAAGACTGAATGCCGATATTGCCGCTCATCCCCATAATAACAGGTATAAATGCCGCAACATAGGCTACCTTACTTAAGCTCTCTTGAAAAGAGCTGATAATAAAAGATGCAATTATTCCACCAATACAACAAGCAAAGAGCCAGGGCAGGCGAATTCTTATACTTTTCAAAACAGACTTTGTTTCAACAAACTCCTGACCGGCTCCTGCCATTCTCAATATATCTTCTGTTGCCTCTTCTCTGATAATATCAATAACATCATCAACAGTAACAATACCTACCAACTTGTTTGTCTCGTCCACAACCGGCACAGCCAGAATATCGTAGTGAGCAACAATTTTTGCCACCTCTTCCTGATCCATATCGGTTTGCACTGCAAATAGATCCGTTGTCATGAAATCTTTAAGCGGAGTATCAGGCGGAACTACTACGAGCTGTCTCAAAGAACATACGCCTGTCAACTTGCCGTATTCATCCACAACATAAAGATAAAAAGGCATCTCCACATCCATATGCTCTTTCTGCAGCGACTTGATTGCATCAGCAGCGGTTGCATCCTCTCTCAAAGCGATAAAATCAGGAACCATAATACCGCCCGCTGTATCATCATCGTAACGAAGTAGATCTTCAACCTCTTCAGACTCTTCCTTTTTCATTCTTTCAAGGATATCGTCGGATTTTTCCTCCGGCAAACGTCCAATCAGGTCTGCGACATCATCAGAAGGCATATACTCTAAGATTTCAACGACCTCATCCAGTTCCAGACCTTTAACGAAATCTGAAAAAGTATCTTCATCAAGCTCGCTGAAAAGAGCTGCTTTTTGTTCTGCATTCTCTATCAAATCAAATAATTTATGCTGATTTGCATGCGACAGAGAATGAAACACCACAGCGAGATCCGCTGCATGTGTTTTATTTACAATCTTGACGAGATGGCTTGCAGCTTCACGTCTCATCAATCTTTTTATGCTGTCAACAAGTATTTTATTACGATCGCTTTGCATATAACTTATCATCCCTGCCAGGATTATTTAATCCCTCAATCCCCTACTATGGGAGTTCGATATTAACGACCTGTCCTCTTTTACCGGGAACTTCAACAGGATTATCATTTAATGTCAATTTTACACCAGCTGCATTTCCTATAAGAAGATTAAAACCGTAAGATGCTTCAAGCTTCAGGCTGTTCCCCGGCTGCAGACTGTATTCCATCGAATCCCGACTATCAATAATTACTTTAAGCCATGTCTCTTCAACTGCAAGAACCCTCAGCAATATTTTCTCCGAAACAACTACAGATTCAACACATGTCGAATCATGCACGACATCAGGTGGAGATTTTATGACTGCCTCGTGATTTGTTTTAACAACAACATCCTCAATCTGCTGCTGATTCGCTTTAAAGTCAGTCCGTGGCCGGCCATGAATAGCAGACATCATAAATACAGACACTGCAATGATACATACCAGCATCCCAAGAAACATAAACAAATGTGCCCAGGATTTAGTGCTTAATCTGACAAAATCAGCTTCAGACCTGGCAATTTTCCTGGAAACATGGAGACTGGAAACATAACGCCGAACAGCCTCTTCTTCATCAGCATCAATAGCTTTTGCATAGGCACGTAAAAAGCCCCTCATGAAAACTTCAGCAGGCAATTTATCATGCTCCTCCTTCTCAATAAGAAGGAGGTTGTCCATCCTGATCCTGGTCTCCCTTGAAACTTCTTCAAGGGTAATCCCTTTTTCAATTCTTTTTGCCTTGAGGTAACGTCCAAAAGAAAGAAAGCTTGTGTCAATCATTACATTTTACCAATATTAAAGGTTAAATCCATTGTTTAAAGAATCAATCTCTTTCACTCGGCCCCAACTCCTTGTCCACCTGAATCCCTGAATCCCTGAATCCCTATTTAACAATCTTAATATACGATCGTTCATAAAGCTCATCAAGCCATGATCGATATTTCTCATCAACTATCTTATTGTAAAGTTTTTCTTCGATATCTGGTGACACATCTTCCAAAGATTTTCCTGAAGTATCTACAATCTCAGAAATATAAAATATCTGATAACCATAATCAGTATCTAAAACAGATGTGCATTCACCTGCTTTTAATCCTTTTGTCGCCTCTTGCAACTGTGGAGAAAGTTCATTAATACCAAATATTCCCAATTCGCCACTTTTAGATGATGTCATACAGTCTCTGGCAACCATTTCAAAAGGCTCCCCTGCCTTTAATCTTGCCAGAACAGCATTCATCTTTTTATAAATTATTTTTCCCCCCAATCCATCAGCCGAATTCGAAATATTCATAATTATATTTTTCAAACGAATTTTTTTCTCTCCACAATATTCATCCCTGTGCTTTTCATAATAAGACTTAACATCCTCTTTGGTAATAACAATCTTGGACTTAATTTCCCAATTAACCAGTTTAGCTCTAAGAATCTGCTCCTTAATCCTCTCACGATACTCTTCCATACCAAGTCCCTGGATGGTCAATTCTTCACGAAGCTCCTCATCAGTATAACTGCTTGCTTCTTTAATACGCTCAATTGCATTATCTATCTCCTTCTTACTCACAGTGATATTAAACCGCTTAATTTCCTGATCTGCAAGTTTCCGATCAATAAGCTGGTTCAAAATATCGCTGCGAACCTTAAAAAGCATTTCACGCTCTTTCTCAGGAGGATATCCGAGTTCTTTAAGCCTGCCGGCAAATGGTTTTAGCGTCTTATTCAACTCAGAAAGTATAATTATATCATCGTTCACAACAGCCACAATGCGGTCAACAACTTCC
>JAFCZU010000639.1 GCA_019314185.1 Deltaproteobacteria bacterium
ATATCCGGATCCAATAACTGCAATGGATGCAACTGTTTTTGAATTTATGTCGGCCATAATCATATTCTCCGATTTTTAATGATATATGTTTTTGAAACAAAGCCTCTATTTTTTGAGCGAACCCTAAGGAATTGGTACCAAATTACTTAAAAACGTATGGTAATTAAATTGAACCAGCGCCATTCTATTTTACTTTCGCATAAATCCTTCAAGAGAGTATAAAGGCAGCGAAATAATTTTATTTCCCGAATCATAAGGCGCCTGAGATATTTTTATTCCTTGCTGTAAATCCAGCTCTGCATTACTATTTTTCGCTTCACGAGCCCAGTAATATAACAGAGGCTTGCTATAAGGGTTCTGATACGCTAAAAGTTCTTGCCCGACAAACTGTTCAGCAACCGCACCTTTAAATAAAACAGTAAAATCTTTTGCCTGCACTGTATCTGTATATATTTCATTTGCGGCATGTAATAATCCAACGTCCAAAAAAAGCACTTTGAAATAAGCATCCTTCACCCCCGCTTCTAATGGCAAACCAGCGCCACTTGTACGTTTAATTTTCCGCACCACACCCGCCATTTCAAGTAATTCAAGGGCTTCTTTTAATTCTCTGGATTTAATTGTATTATCAACACGTGCATAAACAAATTTGCGGCCTACCATTTTAGGGACTGCATTATAAATTTTATTAAGATATCGATGCTTTAATTTTCGGGAATATTTCCCAAAATCATCCTTATATGTATCAATTATTGCACGTTGTATTCTTTGACAGGCGATAATATCTCTTGTCTCACAATATTCTCGCACCACTGCAGGCATACCACCGAGAATAAAATATTTGCGTATGTATTCATTAAGTTTTACATGTAGAGACTCAGGAAGCATCTGCAATTTCTTGTGATCACAGATATAATTACGAAGCTCTTTTTCTCCTGTTGCCTCAATAAATTCACCAAAGGACATTGGAAAAAGGTACACATATTGAATTCGTCCTACAGGCATACGGAAATTTTCAGATTCAAGAGTAAATTCCACTAATGAACCTGCAGCAACAATGTGCAATAACGGCATCTCTTCATAAAAATAACGCAAGGCCATAATTGCTGAAGCACAGTCCTGCACTTCATCAAAAAATATAAGTGTTTTCCCCGGTTCAATTGTATTGCCGGTAAACAAGGTAATTTTCTCAAGTATATTACGAGGTTCTAATGAATTGAAAATTTCCTTATATTCAGGATTCTTTTCAAAATTAAGAGTAATCAAAGAATCAAATTCACGCATCCCAAACTCATTCACCAAAAAGGTTTTTCCTACTTGTCTTGCACCACGAACAAGTAATGGACGACGATTTTTATCTCTCTTCCATTGACATAATATTTCATATAAATCTCTTTTCATGAATGAAAACCCTTAATAAAAAATAAGAACTCAGATATATTTGGCTATTTACCAATATTAAAACATGTCATATTTGGATATTTTCCAATGTATATATATCATAGTTTTGGATATTTTCCAATATAAATACGCTAAGCGCTGTCCCTCTGGATAAATAAAAATCGTAAGCGTTCACAGGTTCAAAAGTTCACAGTTCACGGTTATATACAGCTCCGTCCCTTCGGTTACGCCTCTGGCTTTATATAACCAGTTGAAATAAATAAGATATCTTAGAACATGTAGTTTGTTCGGTTCTACCTATAAGTTGGTAAAGGACAAAAGACCTATTTTTATTTTGCTTTCCAGATTAATATGTGCGGACATGCTTTTAGTTTTGGTTCAAATTTTTTAAATTCATCCCTGCTTAGGACAAGGGTTCGAATTTTGCGCTTAATATATCGTTCAGTTTTTCTGCTCAAATCATTGAGGTGATATTGATCAACATTTCCAACAAGAACAAGGTCGATAATTCCTGAATCTTTACCCTCTGCATAATCATCCAGCAGATAAGCTTGGTGACGATACCGTCGATAACCTGATCGATGCCCATAACTTTACTGACCATGGATTTTAGTTCTGGAAAAAGTGGATGTTCTTGGTTAGCCTTATAGAAGACCTGTCGTCCGCTTTTTTGAAATGTTAATAATTTGGTCCTGGTAAGCTGGTTGAGTTCTTCCCGTACTGAATTGGTTGAAACGTTGAATTCTTTGGCC
>JAFCZU010000640.1 GCA_019314185.1 Deltaproteobacteria bacterium
TGGCATGCAAAAAACACTGCGCAACCTGCTGCACTCGCAATGTTACGATGACAACACTTGAGGGGTATAAGATCGTTGAATATATGACATCAAACGGGAAAACAAATTTCTTCGGAAATATTCAGGAAGATATACATAAAAAGCGATTCCAGCCTGAACTAACCACTAATGCTCTTGCGGATCTTTGTGTTTCCGGAAAGGATATACCTGACGAAGAAGGCGATTGCAAATGGGGTGCATGCCCTCTTTTAACGGAAAATGAATGCCCGATATATACGGTGAGGCCGTTCGGATGCAGGTGTTTTGTTTCAACAGTAAAATGCCTGGAAAAAGGATACGCTGATGTTGATCCTTTTGTTATTACTGTAAACAATCTTTTTTTGCAGTATATTGAACATATCGATTCCCAAGGTTGTTCAGGCAATTTGACAGATGTGCTGCTTTTTTTAAAATCAAAGGAAACATTTGAAAGTTACGGAAAAGATTCATTGAATTTCACGGATAGCGGGTTAAGCTCAAACCGCTTAATACCTGTATTATTGATACCACCTGAACACCAGCTCAGGATACAGCCGATACTTCAGAAACTGCATGCAATTAAATTAGCGCCCTTCGGGCGGGCTTAAAAGATGAACGTCCAACATCGAACGTCGAACATCGAATTTTGAATAAGGTATTCTGCCAATTTATAAACACGATGTTCGACGTTAGATGTTCGATGTTCAAAAAAATCACTCATATCCTATCATGCCGAATTCATTAAGCCTGAAATGGAAATTCCTATACTATTTAATAATCCAGTTAACTGCATGATACAGATCTTTGGCCACAAAATCGGGTGAAATGCTTCTTTCCGACAGGATCTTTTCAGTTATTGCTCCGTTACCGGTTTTGACAAGAATGCTACGGCCGCATCCAGCGTTACGTGCGCACTCAATATCTTTTGTGCTGTCACCAACCATGACCGAATCTGCAAGATCGATCCGGTATTTTTTTTGGGCCATATAAATCAAACCAGGCTTTGGTTTGCGGCAGCCGCATTCATCTTCGGGTGTATGGGGGCAAAAAAATATGTCTTTTATTTCGCCCTCTCTTGATTTAACGGCAGACTTCATCATGGCGTGAATATATTCAAGGTCTTCTCTTGATACCATATTACGGTTTATTACTGACTGGTTTGTAATGATAATCGTGGTAAACCGGTTTAAAGTCAGAAGTCTGATTGCCTCAATACTCCCCGGAAGAAATTCAAATTCATCCCAGCTCTTTATATAATCCGGTGAATCCCTGTTTATAACACCGTCTCTGTCAAGAAAAACAACTCGTTGCAGCATTGCCTTGCTCCATCATCTACTCTGAGACCTTTGAAAAATGTCTCACTCTGCAATTGCAAAGGCGCCTTCAAACCCGTTTTCAATAAGTTTATTTTCGTACTGTATTGCCTTTTGCAGAGTTGAAGAGCGACCCACACGCACCCTGTAAAAAGTTTCATCCCCGTTCTTATATATTGTTATATGCGCATTCTTGTAAGCTAAATCGAGTTTTTGCTTTAATCTCTCGGCATTATTGCGATCGCTGAAAGCGCCTATCTGAACAGTAAAATTCCCCTTATAATAATCCAGCGGAACATAGGATTTGATGGTTCCCTTTTTTGTTTTAGATTGTACAGGTGTGCCAAGAGCCGTTATTTTAACATAAGCAGTGCCGGGGCCGACTACTCCGAGTTTTTTTGCCGCAGTATAGGAAAGATCGATAATCCTGCCCCTGACAAAGGGCCCGCGATCATTAATGCGGACATCAATACTCCTGTTATTCTTCAGATTATGCACCCTGACATAGGTTCCAAGAGGAAGAGTCTTGTGGGCTGCGGTAATGGCATACATATTGTAGATTTCGCCGTTTGCTGTCTTTCTGCCGTGAAACTTCCTGCCATACCAGGACGCCTTCCCGCGCTGGCTGAAACCATGCGAATTCGGAACAGGCTGGTACCACTTTCCCATGACTTTATAGGGTTTCGGATATCCCGCAGGTGCAGGCGCCGGCTTTCCAGTTGAACAACCATGAATAATCAACAGGCTGCAAACAGCAAGAAAACCGCAATAAAAATATAGACTCTTTTTGTTTTTAATTGCCGTCATTTACCCCTCAATCCCTCAATCCCTTAATCCCTCAATCCCTCAACTATTGTTTAACGCAATTTTTAAAACATCAAGCATCTTGTCAATAAAGTAAAAACGGATTTCATTCCGGACCTTTTCCGGTATATCCTCCAAATCCTTTTTGTTCCACTTTGGCATGACAAGAGTCTTAATCCCTGCGCGATGCGCTGCAAGAACCTTCTCCTTTATACCTCCAACCGGCAGCACCTCCCCTCTCAGGGTAATTTCACCGGTCATGGCAAGATCTTTTACGATGGTTTTGATGGTTTTGTCAGTCAGCAGGGATGATAGAGCGGTAAGCATTGTAACGCCGGCAGAAGGCCCATCCTTTGGTATGGCTCCTGCAGGCACGTGTATATGTATATCATGTTTATCAAAAAAATCTTCGTCAATCCCAAGCTCACCGGCATTCGACCGAATAAAACTTAAAGCCGCGGTTGCTGATTCCTTCATGATATCGCCTAACTGACCGGTTAAGGTTAACTTCCCTTTTCCTTTCATGGCTGTGGCTTCAACAAAAAGCAGCTCGCCTCCTGCCTGGGTCCAAGCAAGCCCCATTGCCACACCCGGAGTCAAAGTTCTTGCGCTGACCTCTGATGC
>JAFCZU010000641.1 GCA_019314185.1 Deltaproteobacteria bacterium
GAAGCAACAACATCACCACTCAAGGTTAATTTCCGCATCATCGAGGCTGCCGAAGGCGAGCATGGCAATATCAAGGCAGGCAATTCCACAAAACGATTCTTTGTTATCCACAAGGACAATCCAGTTGAATTTAATAAGGACGGCGAGCTGATTGTCAATTTTGAATACAGGCCGGACACGGAAAAGACAGGGCAGGAAAAAACATGGCGGGATAAGCGGAATGACGAAGCAGTAGAAACCATATTTAAAGAATTGAAAACCACGAAAGACACGAAAAGCGCTGAATATTTATGCTTGCTGGAATTTCCGGCTCCAACAGAGAAGAATAAAAAACGTTCACTGCTGACTGCTGACAAAGTATATCAATCAGTACACTGCCCGTAATACCTGTGATTATTTCATCCACAAAGACCTTGGCGGATTTTTGCGGCGTGAACTGGACTTTTATATCAAAAACGAAGTAATGCGGCTGGATGACATAGAAAGCGCCGATGTTCCGACCGTGGAATCATACTTAACCAAAATCAGGATCCTGCGAAAGATCTCCCACAAAATTATTGATTTTCTGGCCCAGCTTGAAGACTTTCAGAAAAAACTATGGCTCAAGAAAAAGTTTGTTGTTGAAACAAATTACTGTATCACTCTGGACCGGATACCTGAGGAGCTGTATCCTGAAATTGCGGATAATGAGGCGCAAAGGAAAGAGTGGGTAAAGCTGTTTGCGATTGATGAGATTAAAGGAGATTTGCATACCCGGAAATATTCCAAACCGCTGACAGTAAAGTTCTTAAAAGAGAATCAGTTTTTGGTTCTGGATACCAGATTTTTTGATGAGGAATTTAAGGAAAGGCTGATTGCATCTATCGATGATTTTGATGAGCAATGCGATGGTGAGCAATGCGATGGTCTGCTGATTCATTCAGAGAATTTTCAGGCGTTGAATTTGTTGCAGGAGCGATATCGGGAGCAGGTGAAGTGTATTTATATTGATCCGCCGTATAATACTGGCGACGGGGATTTTAATTACAAAGATTCCTATCAGCATTCCTCTTGGTTATCTTTACTTGAAAACAGAATTATTGAAGCTGGAAAACTACATAGTCCCGATGGAGCATTTTTCTGTAACATCGACGACAACGAGTTCAGTAATCTGAAAAACATGATCGATAATCTTTCGATTTATAGGAGATTTGTTGCAAATATTATTTGGAAGCATACAGAACAAAGCAAGAATGATGAGATAAATTTTTCAAGACAATGGAATTATATCACATGCTATGGAATGCCTAAGCTTGGAAAATTTAGGCTTCCTCGTACTAATGAGGACAATAAAAATTATTCCAATCCTGACAGTGATCCGAAAGGAGATTGGAGAAGCGGTGATGTTCGTAGCCCCAATTTCCGGAAAACACTTTGCTACAACATTGAAACTCCATCCGGGAGAATTATTCCTCCGCCAAAAAATGGTTGGCGATGGAGTAAGGATCAAGTACAAGAAAAGATAGCTACTGGCGAAATTGTTTTCTCGCAGGATGAGTATAGAATCATACGCAAAATATACTTGTGCAACCAAGAAGGGCGTACCCCTGAAAATTTATGGATCGGCGAACGCTTCGGGACCACTAGATCTGCAACAAATGATCTAAAGGTGTTATTTACTGCTTCTCCATTCGATACGCCTAAGCCGAAGGACCTAATCCAACGAATAATTGAACTGTTTGAAAATCATTCTGATCTGACCCTTCTCGACTACTTCGCAGGTTCCGGCACCACCGCCCATGCAGTCATCAACCTCAACCGTGAAGACAATGGCCACCGCAAATACATTCTCGTGGAAATGGGTGATTATTTTGATACAGTGTTAAAACCCCGCATTCAGAAGGTCATCTACTCCGAATCCTGGAAAAACGGCAAGCCCACGGCCCGCGGCACAGGCGTTTCCCATTGTTTTAAATACCTGCGTCTCGAATCCTACGAAGATACCCTGAACAACCTGAGTTTCAATAATAATTCTAAAGCATATCAAGACAATCCGAATCTTTATGAAGACTACATGCTCCGCTATTTGCTCGATGTGGAGACCCGCGGCAGCCAGAGTTTGCTGAATATTGATGCTTTTGCCGATCCTTGTGCCTACAAACTTAAAGTAAAACAACCCGGCAGTGATGAGTATGTGGTCAAAAATGTTGATCTTTTGGAGACATTTAACTATCTCATCGGCCTGCGCGTTGCCCACATTGCCGCGCCCCTGGCATTTACCGCCAAATTCAAACGAGAACCTGATCCGGAACTGCCCGAAAATCAGCAAACGCGCCTAGTCGTGGATGGCCGCATTAAACAGGATAAAAACGGGCCGTGGTGGTTCAGAAAAGTGGAAGGCTGGATACCTTCAGACCCGAGCAATCCCAATAACGGTCAAAAAGAAAACGTACTGATTGTCTGGCGGAAACTCACCGGTAATCTTGAGCAGAACAACCTGATGCTGGATGAATGGTTTCAAAAAAACCGAATCAGTACCCGTGATTTTGAATTTGACACCATATATGTCAACGGTAGCAACAACCTGCCGAACCTGAAGCTGGATGATGAAAACTGGAAAGTCCGCCTCATTGAAGAGGAGTTCATGAAACGTATGTGGGACGTGGAGGGA
>JAFCZU010000193.1 GCA_019314185.1 Deltaproteobacteria bacterium
ACGGGATGTTGCTCTGTTTACTACTATTATTTTTTAATTTTCAGGATTGTTTTTAGCTCAAAAAATACACCTTAAAAAACCCTGTTTTTTGTCTTGACAATGGGGAGTACCTTAAAGCAAAAGCCAGAGGTTTCAGCACTTTTAAAAACTTCCGGATAATAATTTTTCTGACTACCGGAAAATTAAAATTCAATCTCGTTAATCAGCATATTGGGTAACCTCTATTAAATGTCGTTACCCACTTAAAATGGGAAGGAACCATATAATTTTGGCAAATTGTTGCCAACAGAGGCAAAAGCTTGCCGTTTCTGCAATGAATTTGTTTGACACACAGAGATTATTCGTGATATTAATTATAATTAGTGATAGCTTTATCCAGCCCGCAACAGGACTTTATCTCGCGGTTTTTGACTACCGGACAAATGGCTCAAAAAGGTAATTGGCAATCAAGAATTGCTATATTTGATTGAAGCGTTAAGTTTATAAAATATCCGAGATATAAACCTACAAAAACCTGTGAAACTACAATCTCTCTATATAAAGCACCTTGAAAAATCGATCATGCAGGAGTTTATTCTGGGCTCTGATGCGATGCGTTCCATCATGAAAGAAATTGATCAAGCGGCAAAATATGATGTGAATGTGCTCATCATGGAGGAAAGCGGCACAGGCAAAGAACTGCTTGCCAAGATCATTCATCTGCAAAGCCCCAGAGCTGAAAATCCTTTTGTACCGGTCAACTGCGGTGTTCTTTCCGGCCTGATGTTTGAAGACAAGCTTTTTGGACATGAAAAGGGTTCCTTTACAGGAGCCATCCGCCAGGAAAAAGGCTGTCTTGAGCTGACTGACAAAGGAACCCTTTTTCTCGATGAGGTCGCTGAAATACCACTGGAAAACCAGGTGGACTTTTTGCGTGTTCTGGAAGATTTACAATTTATACGGATCGGAGGAAGTGAGCCGATTAAGGTAGATATCCGCCTTGTCTCGGCAACAAATAAGGACCTCAAGGATGAGATAAAACAGGGGTTGTTTCGCGATGATCTCTTTTACCGACTTCACATAGTTCCTATATATACCTCCTTTGAGGGAAAGAATATCGGTTATCCCCAAGATGGTAGATCGTTTTCTCGATCAATTAGCAGCCAATCACAAAAAGCCCAAACCAACAGTAAAATTAGAGGTTATCGATATTTTCTCTCGTTATAATTGGCCTGGAAATGTCAGGGAATTGAAAAATCTTGTGGAAAGGGTGAACCTGCAAGGCAAGATAAAACAAGTTTTTTGTAACCGCTCATGTTATTAACTCAAGTTTCGCACCCTTGATTTCTATCAATATCAAGACGGTAAGGGTTGAAAATAACATTTTTACAGCGAAATCATTTGCTTATATTTTGTAAACAGCAACCTGTGCAACAATATTTCGGTTTAAAATTTATTTTTAGCCCTTGCCGTCTAACGCTTTGGCTAAATTAAAGGGTGCGAAACTTGAGTAATTAATCTATGCATGATAAGAAGATGAGTACTAATGGAGAAATATAAATTATTATTCTTGATCTCATTTTATTCGCTGCAGGATCGCTGATTCTCTATTACGGAGCTGAATGGCTTGTAAAAGGAGCTTCGACTCTTGCGAGAAGTGCGGGCTTAAGTCCGGTTGTTATCGGCCTGACGATTGTCGCTTTCGGCACTTCAGCTCCTGAATTTGTTGTAAGCATTGTTTCCTCTATTCAAAATAAGAGCATGATCGCTATAGGAAATGTTGTGGGAAGCAATATCTGCAATATTGCCCTTGTTCTTGGCCTTACATCTGTTTTTCGCCCACTCACATGCCATAGATCGGTTATCAACAGGGATATACCAATCATGTTAGGCATCTCCTTATATCTGCTGCTTATCTCTTTTGATTCAAAACTCGGCAGGTTTGATGGGACTACACTATTTTGTGGAATAATAATATACTCATTTTTCAACTATTATACTGCTACAAAGGAATCTAAAAACATATCCGGCTTAACCAGTGTAACCTCCAAACTCGACCAATTTCCAACTCGACCAATTTCCAACTCAACCAAACTTGCTGCGGATAAAACTGATTATATCTCCAGATCTGGCCAAATTGTCCGAATCGTGGCCGGAATAGCAAGTGTAGTCGCAGGCGCGGAAATCGTCGTAAATTCCGCAATCAGCATTATGCATACATTTGGTATAAGTGAAAAATTTATCGGACTTACAGTTATAGCATTCGGAACTTCGCTTCCTGAGCTCGCCACTTCCGTTGTGGCGGCAATAAAAAAGGAGATGGATATCAGTATCGGCAACTTAGTGGGAAGCAATGTTTTCAACATATTAGGCGTGCTTGGAGCAGCCTCTCTGATAAGACCGATTCAGATCTCTGGAGGATTTGTTGAAAGCGGTTTATTAATCGATTATTTTGCTATGATTCTGATCAGTTTTCTTCCGTGGCTTTTTATGAAAAAAACTTTTTCCACCACACGAAAAAACGGAGTTGTTCTTTTATTCTGCTATGTTGGATATATAGCCTATCTTACAGTTAAAACGTTGTAACTTTAAACAGTATTGATAAATTTGTAAAAAGTCGGAAAACCACTTTTTACGAACCGTGTTAAGTGTTAGGTGTTAAGTATTTGATATGACAGTTGAATGCTTTATCTTAACACCTGATGAATTCGACTTTTTACAACGCCATCAACATTATTTATTTTGAGGCATCCATTCACTGATGTCGTTAAGCATTTTTTCCTTGTAATAAGCAACTTTCCCAGGGTTGCCCATTATCATATCGAGCTGTCTCGTGTGCATTGTAAGATATCCAATCATCTTAAGACGTTTTATTAAAAAAAATTCATCATATCTTTCGATAGTTGCATTCATATAATCTTCATGTATTTGTACCTGAAAATCATATTTGCCTAAAATTTCTTTTATAAGCTGCATTCTGCGAAGCTTTCTGTTAAGATCTGCGGCCCCGCCCTTAAAACAGAATTTTATGTAATTTTCTCTAAACTCATCACTGATAAAAGTCTGTACAACCGAATAATGATACCCGAACCGACAGCTTAGATTGCAAAAGTTTTTTGAAATAATGGCGCAGTTATTCTGCGAATAATTTGAATGATTTGATGAAGATAAATTACGATTCATGGTAGATTCAAGCATTATGGACATAAGCCCTTTAGTATCAACAGGAGGCGGGCCTTCCCATTCTACAGCAGTTATTCCCTCCCATAAAGCAAGCATTGGAGCAGAGGCTATACTTTCAAGCCCTATAGTATTGCCTTTTGCTGCTCCTTTTAAACCATCGCCCAAATCAATAAGCATCCACTGGGTTGGAAGACCATTTGCAACCAGCCTTTTCCCTGTATTTATGTTTCTGTTTTTTTTGCCGAAATCAAACATTTCTTTTACCGCCTTTTCATGGCAGAATCGGGTGATGTCATGATATGTGTTGCAGCCATCAGGCGTAAAATCATTGCCTTTTGGATCAATAAGATTTAGAGGAGTGATATGCTTTAGTATTCTTTTAAGGGTTATATAAACAGGACTCCCTTTAATTGTGCTGATATTTCCCTCAGGCAACTCTCTTAATAATGCTTCGGCTTTTCCCTCATAAACTTTTCCTGCATAAGCATCAACCGTGATTATAGCTTTGTTTTTAATCCTATCGGTAGCAACAAGAGTATCAAAAAGCGCCGGAATGCCGAATTCTCTTGAAACTGTGGCCAGATGACCGGCAATTCCACCACGATCTGTTACCACAGCAACTGCTCTGTTTAGTATTACTGCCCACTGAGGCAGAGAGTTTTTTGTCACCAGAACAGCGCCTCTGGGAAATTTGTAAATTTCTTCTGCCGAGTTCAGAATAAATGCCGGGCCGCAGGCCACACCCGGACTTGCGGCAACGCCTGTATTAAGTATTGTATGATTATTAACTTTTATGGCTGCGGTATCTTTATATCCCCTGGCTTCTTTTTTTATCTGTTTCAGTGGACGGCTTTGCAGTATTTTAACTGAACCGTTTTTTTCTATAGCCCATTCAATGTCTTGAGGGGTTTTAAAGTGTTTTTCAAGGATAATCGCCTGTTTTGCCAGAAACCGCGCCTGTATATCCGTAATGGCCGGTGCATATTTCTCCGGTTCAGGCAATTTGACGGTTTGCAGCTTTTTATTGGAGAAAATTAAAACGCCCTGATCTTTGACATTAATTTCTTTTTTAAGGATTTTAATTACAGGTTCTCTTGAAGCTATAAATAAATCAGGTGATATGCTGCCATCAACCACCGATTTTCCTAATCCGGGAACGGCATTTATAACGATCTGACTATTGTTACTGTCACCTGGATCTTTCGAATACATAACGCCGCTGGAGACAGCTTCAACCATGGGCATACATCCGACGCACATAAGAATATCTTCGTCACGGAAGCCCTTGTTAAAACGGTATGTAATGGCCTGCGGGGAATATTTGCCGGCAAGAACTTTTTTATATGCGTAAATCAGTGAGTTATAGCTGACATTAAGTTCTGTGTGATATTGACCTGCAAAAGAAGATTCCTCGCTGTCTTCACCGAGAGCGCTGCTGCGCATTGACACTTTGACATCTTTTTCTGTTTTTTCTTCGAGACGTCTGTATGCATTAAGTATTGCCCTTTCAAGTTCTATAGGAACAGGTGATTGTATGATAAGCTTTTGTATGTTTGAACTGGCCGTTCCCAGCATTATCATGTCTTTAATATCAATAGATTGAAGTTGCTGGTTGATTTTTTTTTGAAGCGCGCCATGATCCAGAAACAAATTATATGCAGAGGAAGTAACAACAAAACCATGCGGAACATTAAAATCTGCCAGGCTCATAATTTCGCCGAGATTAGCCATTTTACTCCCGGTGCGGTTTGCACTGTCTTTATTTATCTCTTCAATCGACAGAACCAGTTCACCCTCAATTGATTTTCCCTTTTCCTCCAGTATTTGATTTATTTTATATTGAATATCAGCAAAAGCATGATAGAGCGTTTCATAACGATTGCCTGAAATATCGTTTATTTTTTCAATTAGTTTATATGTATTTACTGAGATGGATGTGCAGCTTGCACGAACGAATTCCATGCCGAATCTTTGATTCCCGCGCAAAGCAAGTTCCATTTCCGACATGATCTCAAGAATTGTATTATTAATGTCTAAAAGACTTTTAAAGTTCCAATACTTTGTTTTGAAACTGGCATTATCAGAAAATTCTTCAGAAAAGGAGATCTCCTGCTTTTCCCCTAAAAAAAGTCTTTTTATTGACCGCATTAATTCAAACATAATTACTCTGAAATTCAGTTTATTTTCTCAAGTTTCGCACCCTTGATTTCTATCAATATCAAGACTGTAAGGGTTGAAAATAACATTTTTACAGCGAAATCATTTGCTTATATTTTGTAACCGGCAACCCCTGCAACATACATTACGATCAGGCGCAAAGGAGATATAACATATTGAATTTAACAGTGTATTAAGCATCAATCTTATATTAATTGATTGGCGCCGTTGTAAAAACCACAGGCAGTATATTTCGGTTTAAAATTTATTTTTAGCCCTTGCCGTCTAACGCTTTGGCTAAATCTGCAAAAGTCGAAATGTAGTATTCTCAAGCAGTTATAGATTGCATTAGCTATAGTTTCCACCAGAGTGACAATTTTTAATAGATCATACCACAAACTATTTTAATCGGCAAATAAGCGCGGATCCTTGTGCTAAAATTTCATCATGAAACACCAACTTCATAATGAAATTTATTAACAAATGTTTGAGTTTTTTGCAGTCTATTATAAGATTCTTAGGAGATTTTCGCGAATCCTTGATGCGTAAAAGATTGGTGCGGATTGAGTAAAAGCTTGCTCCATTTATGTCAAACGGTTGTTTTGCCGCCATGCAATTCAGCGGCTTTATCAATATCAATAATTTTTATTCCTCGAACGTAGTCCCGCGTTTCATACCTGACAATATTCTGCAGTTTTTTGATGATCTTCCCCATCCGGTGAGCATTCTCCATGATGCCTTCTACCTCGCTGCGCAGGGCATCATTCCCTGATATAATTTCCAGCATATCATCAAAATGTACATATAGCGCCTGCATTGGCTGGCCTAGTTCGTGACAGACAGCCGCGGCCATTTCAAGAACCCCGTCTAATTTTTCTATTTGAATTCGCTCCTGCTCTGTCTGCTTGTAATCGGTAATATTATAGAATACTTCTACAACACGCTCTATATTTCCGTCTTCCGCAAAAAGAGGAAAAGCATAAATTTCGACATTTAGTTCCTCCCCCTTATTACTCCTGTGTACGTGCTCCACTCGTACCGGCTTGCCTGTGTTATATACTGCTGTTGCAGGACAGGAATACTTGGGCTTTGAACAAGGTTTGTCAAATCCGTGGGTTACCTCATAGCAAGTGCGGCCGATCACCTTTTTCCTGTTGCCCCCATATTTTAGTATAAAGCCGTCGTTCACATCTTTGATAACAAAATTGCGGTCAATTACCATGATGTCCTCGTGCATACCAATCTTAATTTGATCCAGATAGTATTGTAACTTGCGAAGCGCTATCCCTGCCTTCTTCTGCTCAACAGCTTCATTTTCTAACTCCTTGACCTTTTGTGTCAGTTCCTCATAGGTGGGCTTATACATCATTAGAAGATCTCCCGGAAACCTCTGACGCACGGATTCGTTCTTCTTGTTCGGTCTTTCTTGCGCAGCCTTTATCGATCTTGGAAATCAACTCTTCTATCTCACAAGGCTTTAAAATGTAGTCCATGGCGCCACGTTTCATCGCTTCGACGCCTATTTCTACATTTGGGAGCGCCGTCAGCATGATGACTTCTGTAAGCGGCGTTATTCTCTTTATTTCACGTAACACCGCCAAACCATCTATCCCTGGCATTACTACGTCCAGCATAACTACATCAAAATTGCAGCCCCTGACTTTTTCAATAGCGTCCCGGCCGTTCACAGATGTAGTCACGTCATAGTCACGTATGCTCAAGCGCTCAGCTAAAGAATTTATGAATTCCTCTTCATCATCGACAATAAGAACTATTGCTTTCATTCCCGCACCTCTTTTCAGCCTGTTGCCATTTGAACCCAGTCTTATGTAAGGATCTCATCAGGCAATATAAGTAAAAACTCTTCCCGCTCGACATCTGTTCTAATTTCCGCATGCAACAACTTTAAGAAGACCTTTTCTTTCTCTGCAGGAAAGCCGCCGGCAGGAATTTCCGAAAGTTTTTTGAGCCCTGCAAATCGAAGTAAAGCGCCATTTCTCTGCTCTTCAACCACCACGCTAATAGTTTTTGCCTCGCCTGCAGCGGACATAGCAAAATCCAGGCATAGCCACACCATAGTTTGCAAAACAAATTGGTTTGTTGCAACTTTTACAGGTTTCACGCCTGTCTCAACACTCAGCGTAATACCCCTGGCTGAGGCTATCCTCTCTGACAAGCACACAACAAGCGCCAGCAAGTCACGTATATCGATTCGCTGTTTTATTTTATCCATACTGTGGGCAAATCTATTTATAGTGTCTGCAATGCTGTCAGCCCGCTCAATCTGATATAGAATCCTTCTCGCAAGGCTTATGATTCGTTTTGTGTCGAGAGGAATGCCTTTGGTGTCTGTCATGAAACACAGATCTTCGACAAGCCCTGCGTTTTCAGTCATAACAGCCAAAACATTTTTGACCTCATGGGATATGGAAGCGTATATTTTGCCGACAAACTTCAGTTCAGTTTCATTAACCGTATCTGCCAAGCTCATAGCTGTGACCTCACTTAATGATTACTTCCCTCAATTTCTGAACTAATACATTAATATCTAACGGTTTCATCAAATAATACTCTTTACCTATATCCTGTGCTGCAGACTCGAAATCAGCATCAGAACCGTGACCTGTTAAAAAGATAAACTTCATATCAGGGCGTATTTCCTGTAACTTGCTTTTCAATTCAAAACCACTCATTGTGGGCATCTTTACATCGAGAACAGCAACGTCAAATGCGCGGATCTTCGCCTGGTCCAGTGCGTCAATATATGTAACAGCACACGATGCTGCAATACCCCGCAACGATAGACGCTCTGCCATGGCTGAAATTAATTCTTCCTCATCATCTACCAACAAAACTTTCATTCATTCTCCATTTTCTTGCTTCTTGATTTTAGCGGTAATTCAATACAAAACGTGGTCCCTTCTCCAACTATACTGTGTACAGTAAGTTTTCCTCCCAAGTCTCGAACTATCCCATATGTGATTGACAACCCAAGACCAGTCCCGCCTTCTTTCTTCCTTGTCGAAAAGAACGGCTCGAAGATTCTGTCGAGAGCTTCTTGAGAAATGCCGCACCCATTGTCGGCAACAATGATGCAAATAAAATCCGGATTCTTTCTTTCTACCTTGACGCTTAATTTTCCACCTCGGTCCATGGCTGCAAAAGCATTGTTTGTCAGGTTGAGAAAAACCTGTTGAAGTTTTCCCTTATCACTTTCGATTACAGGGATATCATTTTCAACCTCTACATTAATCATAATTTCTTTATATTTAGCTTCCTTGCCAAACAGTCCAAGAACCTCGTCAAGCACTTTTTCGACCTGAACGGGACTAATATGCCTGTCCATGTGACGGGCAAAACTCAACAAAGGCATGGTAATTGCCGTACAACGCTTTACCGCCTTTAATATCCATTCTACAAGATTCAGCAGCTTTTCGTCTTTTGCATACATTTTCTTCAACAGAAACAGATCTTGAATCAACCCTGCCTTTTCATTAATAATCGCCAAAGGATTATTTATCTCGTGAGCTACGCCTGCCGCTAAACGTCCAATGGAGGCCATCTTGTTCTCATATTCGAGCTTGTGCATCGCTACCAGCCGCTTCTCGTCTGCCTGGTGTATTTTCTTTATAAGATGAGTCGCCACACTAAAAATAGCTACAAGAGCCACCATTGTGCTCATAAACATGAAAAGAAGCAACATTCTCCGAGTGCTATACCAGGGACTCATTAAGTCATCTTTGGGCTCGAGAACTAATAATATAAAAGGGGTGTTTTCTATGTAAGCGTAGCCGACTCCAAGCCGCTTTCCAGCGTCGGTTGTCAGCTCCTCAATCTGTGTTCTTGCAGAGCGTTTCGGCACAGGCAGACCCATATTCCCCATTACCTTACCATAGTGACGCGATGCTGTTTGCAGCACACCATTTTGATTAACAATAAAGGCGTCGCTGTTCTTACCTAATTTAAGGTCTGCAAGAAGACTGTTAAACTGAATGGTATCAATGGTTGTACGAAGAACATAGGCTGACCCGTCCTGTAATTTGTGACTGACTGCAATTACCAAATGCGGCACTTGACGATAACCAAGAAATACATCGCTCACATATACGCCATGAAGTAAAACTTCTCTAAACCACAACTGTTTGCTGTAATCCACCCCTTCAAGATCGAATGGCCCGACATAAGCTATCTGTATGCCCTTGTCATTTATTACTCCGAGATCAGTAAAACCACGGAAAGTTACCTGCAAGGCCTTCAGGTATCGGGTAAGTTTAAGAGGTTTCTTCAAGTCTTTAAAGGAATTGCTCAAAACAATGAATTCTAATGCGGCTCTACGTTCCTCCAGAAAGAAAGTTACAGATCGCCGAGTGTTGGAAACAAGTCTCGCTGTCCGCTGAAAAAGTTCACGCTCCATAGCATTCTTGGTTACCATAAAATCAAACAGACCAGCGGAAAGCATGGGAACAAGTGTGAACATCAGCGAGAATCCTACAGCCAGAAACCACATCCGGCGGTAATCAAAGAGTTGCTTAAATGGCCCTGTTCCAAAATCTTTATTATTCCAAAAGCTGGGCTTCATGCTTCCAAGTCTAATCATTGCTTAATTAGTAACCCTTTTCTTTTGCCTGACGGACTCATTCGCTTTTTTAAGTGTGTCGCTCAGGAGCTCGATATTAACCGGTTTATTAAGGAATGCAAATGCGCCAAGCTTCATGCACACATCCTTGTCGGCCTCTGATCCATGACCTGTAAGAATGATGACCTCAATATCAGGCCTGGTTGCTTTTACCCTGCGCAAGACCTCTATACCATCAATGCCCGGCATCTTCAAATCCAGAATCATCACTTCAGGCTCGTCTTCAGCAATCAGATCGAGCGCAGAGCGCCCATCGTAAGCCACGGCTGATCCAATGTCACGCATAATCAGGCGCTCAGAAAGCGTTTCCACAAATTCATGCTCGTCATCCACAAGCAAAACATTCGATGGCATCTGGAAATCACACTTTCTGTAGATGTCTATCTTATAGTAGCCTTTGCCAACCGTTGTCTTAACGGACTTCACTCCTTTTACTTTTTCTACTATAGACTGCAGCTCATCTTCAAGACGGTGCAGCATGAGAACGTGCTTGTTGACAGTCAGAGTCACATCCCCATTCTTTGCGCTTACTTCTATGCTGTGGCCTTCCCGAGCCAGAACAAGCTCAACTTCTCCGGCAAGAAGAAAATCGTCTACCATCTTTCGCGATGCATCTGTTGATGAAAGAACCTTTGAATTAAGACTTTCAACAATTAGCTCAGCCACTTCTTCATCGTTTTTCTTATCTACAGGAGTAACAATATCATACAGCGATGCATCCCAAGGATCCGCTTTGCCGAATATGCTGTCAATCCATTTTGCCAGATCCATATCTTTTTGATGGATCAATGTTGTGGCCTCTTTTTCAGACAACCCGTCCTGCTGTTTAGCCAGGAGCTTCCTGAATTTCATTCCTGCGATCAGACAAACCCGAAGTACGTGACTAATCTGCTTAGGAATAAGGAGCCCCGCAACCCCCAAAATCAGAACGTTGTCGCTGCGAAGCCTTTTGGCCAATGCCAATTTAAGTGAAGCAAGCGAACGTTCACGTTCATGGTTGAACCGGTTGAATACCGAAGTCTTTGCAGACAAAATCCGAGCAACTTTGTCCTCACTCAAACCGGAAAGCCGGCTTGCATCACTAATTAGATCTTTATCGGTAACCAGGATATAATCAATTTTTTTGAGCAGTTGCCTGACAACGGCATCCTCATTGCAAAAAGTCCCATGAACAAGAGTAATACTGGGCATAAGAAACCTCCATTCTTTATCAAATCTATGTAAGATGGCACACAGTCTTGAGCGGACACAATTCATTAGCACCTTGGTGGGTTCGCTCGTATACAACCCCAATAGCGTCTTCCTTGTTAGAGTAAATGTGATCAGTACCGATTTTCTCTAATAAATGCGTACGCTTGAACACAGCCATGACAGACTCATTAACTCCACTGAAAGAGATGTCAATGTCTGCGGCCCTGACCCTTTCTACAAGTAATGATAACGCTTCTTCACCTGATGCGTCAATATCATTAATACCGTTCGATACAATTAGAATGTGTTTCAATTTTTTCATTTTAAGCATACGCTCCATTATTTTGTCTTCGAGGTAGCTTGCGTTGGCAAAGAAAAGAGGACCGTCAAAACGGACTACAGCAATATGCTCACATTCTTGCAGGCCATGAAACATGGCATCACGAAGCGATTCATCCTCGTGTCTCGCCAATGATGCAACAGTCGGTCTCATAGCCTTGTACAGATAAACAAGGAGGGAAAGTACCACGCCTATCTCAATCCCTTTCTCGAGATGTGGCGCCAGGACAAGCGTAACGACAAAAGAAATTATTGAAATAGCGCCGTCATACCACTGTGCCTTCCATGCATGTATAAAACCGGAGATATTCACCAGACCAAAAACCGCCAACATTATGACCGCGGC
>JAFCZU010000194.1 GCA_019314185.1 Deltaproteobacteria bacterium
CTGCACGCCATCGCAAATTAACGTCATCGTCCTGAGTGAAACGGATCAAGTCATCCCAGGCCTGAGCTTTGGAAGCAGCGGGAATGGAATTAAATGCAGAGCCAAGTGCAGAAGCTGCACTCCATCGCACATTACTGTCATCGCCCTGAGTGAGACGGATGATCAAGTCATCCCAGGCCTGAGCTTTGGAAGCATCAGGAATGGAATTAAATGCAGAGCCAAGTGCAGAAGCTGCACGCCATCGCAAATTAACGTCATCGTCCTGAGTGAAACGGATCAAGTCATCCCAGGCCTGAGCTTTGGAAGCAGCGGGAATGGAATTAAATGCAGAGCCAAGTGCAGAAGATCACTGTCATCGTCCTGAGTGAGACGGATCAAGTCATCCCAGGCCTGAGCTTTGGAAGCAGCGGGAATGGAATTAAATGCAGAGCCAAATGCAGGAGCTGCTTCATTTCGCACATAAGGGCCATCGTCCTGAGTGAGACGGTGAAGGTCATCCCAGGCCTGAACTTTGGAAGCAGCGGGAATGGAATTAAATGCAGAGCCAAGTGCAGAAGCTGCACCCCATCGCACATCACTATAATCGTCCTGAGTGAGACGGTGAAGGTCATCCCAGGCCTGAGCTTTGGAAGCAGCGGGAATGGAATTAAATGCAGAGCCAAGTGCAGAAGCTGCTCTCGATCGCACAGATCTGTTATCGTCCTGAGTGAGACGGTGAAGGTCATCCCAGGCCTGAGCTTTGGAAGCTTCGGGAATGGAATTAAATGTAGAGCCAAGTGCAGAAGCTGCTCTCGATCGCACATCACTGTCATCGTCCTGAGTGAGACGGTGAAGGTCATCCCAGGCCTGAGCTTTGGAAGCAGCGGGAATGGAATTAAATGCAGAGCCAAGTACATCAGCTGCACACCTTCGCACAGAAATGTCATCGTCCTGAGTGAGACGGTGAAGGTCATCCCAGGCCTGAGCTTTGGAAGCAGCGGGAATGGAATTAAATGCAGAGCCAAGTGCAGAAGCTGCACCGCTTCGCACATAACAGTCATCGTCCTGAGTGAGACGGTGAAGGTCATCCCAGGCCTGAGCTTTGGAAGCATTAGGGATTGAACGAAATGCAGAGCCAAGCGCAGAAGCTGCTCCCCATCGCACATAACGGTCATCGTCCTGAGTGAGACGGATCAAGTCATCCCCGGCCTGAGCTTTATTAGGGAGAGATACAAAATTGTTTTTGAGTTGATCAACTGCTTCTTTGTGTTTTTCTATATTCTCAATTTGAACCATCTTGTGAATCTTAGCTTGATCAACCAATAATAAACACCTAATAAAAATAAAAGTTTAATGTTATTAAATTGTCGATTTCATTATCTTCTCACCAAGAAGAAAATTTCATTGAATCTACTTGTGCATTTTTTGCGTTTTATTGATTCAAATTCTGTTTTATTATTATTATAAGGCTATGCGTATAAATATATTTTATCCTACTAAATGAAGGGTTGTAGTTGCAAAAAGAACATATTCCTGCATCATATGTACAACAAATTACTAGTATAATCCACATATAGCTGTTCTGTTGAATAATTGATAATTTCGTTTCTCATTTTACAATTAAATCTATAAACATAAAATAAATTTTACAAATTTACTTGTTTTCGATTTTACAAATTAATTGATTCGAATCTCTCTGGAGAGGTCCAGATCCTCATAGAACTGATAAGAAAGTTGCCAGATTTATAAAAACGATATGCACATGCTACTATCTCCATGTCGGAAAAGGTGTACTAATCTCCGACATGGAGATATGTGTTTTTAAAAAAACGCTTTGATCCTGGTAAGGTTTGACTGTGCGGTGGCTGGTATTTTCCATATGCCCTAATTGCCATTTAATTATAATAGGAAAATATTTATCCTAAAACAAATCAACTTAATTAAGGTGAGATAATTGAAGTTTAAATATAAAGTAAAAAATATTGGGACTACGCAAGAACTTCCACGTATGGAGGATGAATTGAATAAATTAGGTTCAGATTCTTGGGAACTTATTGATTTTATAGTAAATGAAGATAAAACTTTGACCGGAATATTTAGGAAGGAAATGTTATACACTATCTAGAATAAATATTTTTGATATATACTTCTGAGCAAACACAAAAACATGGAGGGAAAATAAAAAATGAACTTTCGCTTTCTACATACAGGCGACTGGCAATTGGGGATGACCCGCCATTTTTTCTCAGAAGGAGTTCAAGAGAGATTTACCCAGTCTCGATTCGATGCCATACGTGAACTGGGATGCATTGCCGAAGAGGAAAAATGCCAGTTTATGGTGGTATGCGGGGATGTGTTCGAGTCAAACCTGGTTGATCGAAAGACCGTCTTGCGTGCCCTTGAGGCTTTGAAGGATGTGCCTGTTCCTGTTTACTTGCTTCCCGGTAACCATGATCCGCTCAACGCTGCATCCGTCTACCACAGCACGTCTTTTTTAGAACGTAAGCCAGCCCATGTCCATGTAATTGAAGACACGACTCCCATTCGCGTTGAAGAAGGCATTGAGATTGTAGGGATACCCTGGAAATCGAAACATCCCTTGCAAGATCTGGTTGCTTTGGCAACCGGACAACTTGAAGCTGTTGTCGATACCCTGCGTGTTTGTGTTGCTCATGGGATGGTAGATAAACTCTCTCCTAATCCTGATGATCCAGCAGTTATTTCTCTTCATGAAGCCGAAAACGCGATATCAAATAACAAAATTCATTATCTGGCTCTTGGAGATCGACACTCTCTCACCAGGGTCGGTGAAAGCGGCTGCGTGTGGTACGCAGGTACTCCCGAGCCAACAGACTATAACGAAGTGAAGCCCGGCTTTGCCCTGGTCGCCACAATCAATGAAGAAGGTGTAATCACAAAAGAGGTGAATATCGGAAAATGGAATTTCATTGAACGTAAACAGGTAGACCTCAATACAAAGGAAGATATTGAAGCGCTTCACGGCTGGCTTGAGAATCTTGCAGACAAAGAGCGAACCGTTGTCAAATTGCGCTTTGTCGGCTCACTCTCACTATCGCTCTATAGTGAGCTTGAAGAACTTCTTTCTCATTTTCAAGAAATTCTGGGTGCGGTCGAAACGCGTATGAATAATCTCGTCGTAATTCCAGAAGACACCGATTTCATGGACCTTGGTTTTTCAGGCTTTGCCAGTCGTACCGTTGAACGGTTGCGGTCCAATATTGAAGAATCGGGCCCCGATACTATCACTTCACGCGATGCACTTGCTCTCCTTGTCAGGCTTGCAGGGAGGAAACTATGAAACTCCTCTGCCTCAGACTGGCCAATTACCGAGGAATTGATGAGTCCGAGGTGCGGTTCGGATCCAATGGCTTAACTATCGTGGAGGGACAAAATGAAACTGGAAAAACCAGCCTCGGCGAAGCAATAAGGCTTCTTTTCGATTATCTGGATTCGAGTAAGCATCGAAGTATCGATGCAATCAGGCCTGTGCATCTTGACGCAGGTCCAGAGATTGAACTAGAGGCAGAAAGCGGCGCCTATGTCTTTACATACTTCAAGAGGTTTTACAAAAAACCAGAGACAACCCTTAAAATTACAAGTCCCATGCCGGAAAACCACACCGGGCGTGAAGCTCATGAACGTGCTGATGAGATTCTACGCGAAACCATTGATATTGACCTGTGGAAAGCTCTCTGCATTCAGCAAGGTGAAGCGGTTCAGCAAGCCAATTTATCGAACCAGACATCATTATCGGCCGCACTCGATGTTACTGCGGGTGGACACCGAGCAGATCCACGAGAGGAAAGCCTTTTCGATGAGGTTGAGGATGAATACAGGCGCTATTTCACGGAACGCGGCAGCGAAAAAAAGGAATTGCGGGAGGCAAAAAAAGCCCAAGAGGAATTAGAGACAGAAGTTAGCTCATTAGAAGGACAGATACAGAACCTAGAAAAGGATATTGGACGTGCTGCAGAACTTAGCGGGGAACTGGAACGATTGAAGAAACAAGAGCATGATCTCCAAAAGGATATTTCCGAATACACGAAATCTCTTGATGAAATCAAAAGCTTGGAATACGTTCTGGAAACTGCCCGTCTTAAGTTGGAGTCAGCACAAAAATCTGAACGGGCTGCGAAGCGCGAAAAGGAAGTACGACAAGAACTTATCGATGCGGTCTCTGATGTCCATAAAGCACATGTGGATCTCGTTGAATCTACGAATTCATCAACTGCATCTGTCAAGAATGCAAAGACCGAGATGGAGAAGGCACAATCGAATTCGGTCGCAGTCGAAACGTTACGAAAAGAGACGGAATCACTTCTTAATCTGCGTCGTGCGGATTTTGACTACTTCAACAATAAGCTGCATTTTGAACAACTGAAGGAACGTAAAGTCCGTATAGAAAGTGCCAGGGAAGAGGCTGTTCTGGCTGAAGAATTACTGGCGAAAAACATTGTAGACGAAGAAACTCTAAAAGCAATACAGAAGGCTGAGCGCTCGCTAATTACAACTCAGGCTAAGTTGGAGATAGGTGCACCAAATGTTCTGCTACGAGGGTTGACCAATCTCGACTTCCAGATTGATGGTGAACAAACCACTATTGCAAAAGACGAGGAACGCAACCTATCCGTGTCTGATCGGGTTTGCGTGACGATTCCTGGATCTTTGCAAATGGAGTTGATAGCCGGGTCCAGTTTATCTAATCTTTTAAAAAAGGTCGAAGACGCAAAACAGAAGCTTGATGCCGCATGCAATGATGCCGGAGTGAGCAATGCTAACGAGGCAAGGCAATCATTTGATGTGCGACGTGAAGCGCAGCAGTCTATAGCGAGACAAAAGAAAATCGAGACAGAAAACCTTCGCGACCTCACATATGAAGAACTGGAAAGAAAAGTCATAGGGTTGGGAAAAAGTGTTCCCGCTTATCCTGCTGACCGGGTACTGGAACCCAATCTTTCTCAATATCTTGAATCTGCGGAAAAGGAACTACGATGTGCAGAGGTTGAGGTTGAAAAGACCAAAAAAGCATGGGAGGAAGCCAGAACGGAACTGGATGCGGCCCGCAAAGTGCACGATGGGGTGAGTGAACAACACCAGAAAGTGAGGGTGAAACTTGACCTCAAAGCTGATGAATTAAACCGTGTTGAAGACGAGCTTGCACGATCCCGGAAGAGCACCTCTGATGACGACCTCGAATCAGAGCTTTTGAAGTTCACCGAAACTGTCCATACAGAAGAGGAGAACGTCAATTCTGCCGAGACAGATCTCAGCGGCAAGGAACCTGACCGAGTAAGAACTCTGGAGGAAACGGCGAAGGGTTCTTTGCGAACAATAGAGAAAAGGCGTGAAGAGGCACAGACAGAAAATACGGAAGTACAAACTCGCCTCAAGGTCTTCGGTGAAGAGGGCTTGTATGAGAAGCTCCTTGCAGCCCAGAGTCATCTCAATCACATACAGCAAGAAAACGTAGCGATGATCCGGAGAGGTTCGGCAGCCAAGTTGCTGTACGTAACTATGAAAAAGGAACGTAATAAGGTGCGTCTTGCCTATGTAGCTCCTCTCAAAGAGAAAATTGAGAGGCTCGGATCTTTAGTGTTCAATGAATCCTTTAAGGTAGAGGTAACTGAGAATTTAGAAGTTGCAAGTCGTACGATGGATGGTTACAATATCCCATTTGAGTCCTTGAGCGGGGGTACAAAAGAACAGATATCTCTGATATCTCGTTTAGCCTGTGCGATGACTGTTTCAAAAGATGGCGGAGCTCCCCTTATATTAGATGATGCTCTGGGATATACAGACCCAGAGCGGCTTAAATTGATGGGAGCCGTTCTTGCGAAGGCAGGTAGAGAATGCCAAATCATCATCCTCACTTGTGTACCAGACCGATACAGCAACGTCGGTGAGGCAACAGTAGTTCGATTGGGATGATTACGAAAACCGTCATGCAACGAGTTTCACGTGAGAGCATATTAAAAGTTGAAATGAATTGAAAACAGCCAAAACTGGCGTAAAACTAAATTTCATTGATAAATCACGTGAAAAAATGCTAGGAAATAATCCAAAGAAATATGCCTTTTTAGAACTACAAAGGTCAGCTTTTACAACTGATAATTGATATATTCTTGGAGGAGTGCTGTTATTAAACGGCCGAGATCGTGGAATACTGGCCATCCTGGGTAAGCCATATATAGAAAAACTGGTTCAATCCCAGTGTTAATTTTAAACCTTAGTATTGTAAGATACACCCAGAAGCTAACAATATTTGATGAATAGTGAGTTCTGGATGCATCAAGCGCTCTAAAATTCCAAGAGGTTGAGTCTGTGGAAATAGGGCGTACAATGTAAAAGACAAGGTGTGACTTAAAAACTTCGATTTCTTACAGTGCTGTCCAGATCAGTAAAATTTCAAATTTCGTTATCTTTTGGCTTGAATTTTATACTATTATTATAAGTCTATGCTTATAAATACATTTTATCCTATTAAATGAAGGGTTTGTAGTTACAAATCAACATATTCCCATACTCTATAGAACATTTGAGAAAAACCACACATAGGGATATTGTAGAAAGTGGGGTATCCACTTAACTCCCGAAA
>JAFCZU010000642.1 GCA_019314185.1 Deltaproteobacteria bacterium
TACGCGCTTTTATTCATTTCTGCTAAGAGAAAAATGAATAAATCAAAGGACTTCGTCAATAGAAACTTATAATCTGAAGAACGTAGTTTTCCCGAAACTTATAAACTAATGAACCCCATCTTCCGTAGTGGATCAAAAAAAGTTCACAGATTATGAATTTTCAAATTTTCATGAAACAACCAATTAACCGACGTCGAGCTGCCACAATAACTTTAGTTGGTGGCTATGTTAATATTGCAGTTATAACTATACAGGGCTTACTGTTAGTTCCATTTTATCTGAAGTTTATTGGCCCTCGCTTATACGGTGCCTGGCTGGGGTCTGGTGAAATCCTTGCTTGGTTAGGCATTCTTGACCTAGGATTGGCTAGTTTAATGATTCAGCGTATTGCAAAAGCCCATGGACAAATGGATAGACAACTCGTGGCAAATTACTTTGCGACAGGGTTGCTCACGCAAATAGTGATGGTTTTATTGATAATTATTGGATCGATTATGCTTGCACCCTGGCTCCCCGGCTGGATGGGTATTGAAGGCGGTGATGCCGCTCTCATAGTTCGATGTTGTATCCTTGTAGCTATAGCTACAGGTTTTATGATTTTGAACAATGGTGTTGCTGGTTTTGCCCAAGCGTTACAACGGACAATTTTTATAAATATAGCAACAATAGGTTGCAGTATCTTAGGGCTTTTAACCATACTTTTTTTACTATTTTCTGACTGGGGTTTGTTGGCTATTCCAGTTGGTATGTTAGTTAGAAACGGAGCCTTGTTAATATTGAACTCTGGATATTCTGCTTGGCTTTACCGTTCCGAAATTCATCAAGCTTTTCGGCCCAAATTCAATATCCTTCGCGAATTTGTTTCTATTTCTTTCGCAGCCTTTTTGTCTAAACTAGGTAGTGCGGGTTTAGGGAGAAGCGAAGCAGCTCTGATTGCGATTTTTATTCATCCGGAGATGGCAACAATGTTCGTTTTGACGCGCCGAGCTGCAGATATAGTACGGTTGTTAATCAACCGTTTTGGAGGTGCAGTTTTCGCGGGGTTTTCGCATTTGGTTGGTGGGGGTCAACGCGAAAGTGCTGCAAAAGTGTATGCGGAGGTTCTTGTTATTTATACTGGGGTCAGTGTCGTCCTTGTTGGTACATACCTTGCGGTAAATCAAACTTTTATGTCTGTATGGGTTGGAAGTGAACAATTCGGTGGAGAGATTCTGACAATATTGATTGGTTTTAATGTATTAACAGGTGGTCGTTTTGGATTGTTAAGCTATCTATATGGGGCAACAGGACAAATCGCCCGCAGTGCATATATAGTGTTCTTCGAGTCGATATGTCGTTTTGCTTTGATGATTGTTTTGCTTTGGTGGATAGGTATGCCCGGGTTGCCACTTGCTGCAATTGTAACCACATTTGTAGCTGGAGAAATTAGCCGAAAGTGGACGGTACATGAGTTAGGAGTGAAACGTAAATTGTATTTTAATATGAATAAATTCAGTCAATGGAGCTACTTGTTTCTTTTGATAGTCGGTAGTTATGTCGGCATATTTATATGGGCAAAGTCGTGGGCAGGGGTGACAATTATGTTGACTGTCACCATTTTAATTGCTTCGGTAGTGGCAATACTATCCGAGCCATATTTTCGTAAATACATGAGCGTTGTCAAAGGACATATTTATCTGATTACAAGAACGAGCCTGTCAAGATTTCGTGAGGACATTCAAAAATAGTTATGAGAGAACTTCCGGAAATTTACAAAATTTTACCTGAAAGTATTGACTTCAAAATCCCTGGATTCCTTTGCCATTATGTTATAGGCATCAAAACGCTGGCTTTGAGTCAGCGCAATTGCGGAAGTATTGACTTCAAAATCCCTGGATTCCTTTGCCATTATGTTATAGGCATCAAAACGCTGGCTTTGAGTCAGCGCAATTGCGGGGAGTGGTATAATGAATTTGTAGATAGAGTTATTGCTGCCTGCGGTCATCAATTTTTGCCGGTCTGCCGCATGAGTGATGGTGAATTTCGTTTTTGTGTTGGAGACCAGCTTCCCTCAGTTCGTTTGCCGTGGCTAAAACGGCAGAAAATTATCTTGCGTAGGAGAGTCTCTAACATCCTTAAGGGTGG
>JAFCZU010000018.1 GCA_019314185.1 Deltaproteobacteria bacterium
CTTTAGGCAAGCTAACTATGCGCCTCTGTGCCTGAATAGTATAAAATTTGTATATGACAATAAAAGAAAAAATATCAGTGATAATCAGCGTAGATTGGTAGCTGAATAGTTACACAGGATTTAGATTTTAAAGGGACTATACGATATTGAACAAAATAGCGCAACAAATTATATTTATTAGTTGCGCATTATGGCGTATTTTCAAAAAGGTCTTCATCTTTGCCGTCTTTTACATCCCGCTTACTTACAAATAGCTAAAAATTAGAGCCGTACTTAATGCTGTAAAACGGATCCATGTAGAATATCTGCGCCCTGCCGGCAATATGCAATTTATCCAGCAAAAGATTGCGATGCGCCTGTCTGGATTGATTCTCATAGATAAATGGTCGTTTCAGGATAGAACTATCTTGAATTTCTTTTTCCCTTTGATCCTGTAAATTGTGAAATCTCTATCAATTGTTGCTATCATATAAATGCCCAGTTTTTCAGCTAAAAATACAAGACAAGAATCTGCAAAGTCCATAGGCAGATCACGATATTTTGCAGTCAGTTCTTTTATTCTGCTAAAATCTGAATTTTCAATATTATGAATTTCCACTGCTCCTTTGCTTATCCATTCCAAAAAATCTATTTGAGCATTCCGGTTAAAATCCAGTAAATGCAACGTTTCAGTGATTGATGCTATTGTGGTAATTAATGGTGTTTTGTTTTTTTTAATGAATTCAATAGCGCTGCCGTGATGCTTGTCGGATGCATCAAATAGAGCAATGAGCGGACCTGAATCTACAAGAATTTTCTTCATTTTCTTTTTGCTCTAATTTTTGTTTTCAAGAGTGATTTTCTCTCTGTCGACAAATTGCCCAGCCCGCTTGAATATTTACCAAATAAATTTTCTCCAAGTTCCCAGGGGCTTGGTTTTGATAATCTGGCAAGATAATCCGATATGCTTTTACGAATTAACTCTGATTTTGTAAGACCAAGAATCTTGGCGGTATTTTGTATACTTTGTTCTAATTTGGGATCTAATCTCAGGGTAATCATCTTCGCACCTCCGTAATGCAAAGTGTAATACAGCGCTTCGCTTGTGTCAATCAGAAACAGTTTATCAAATCAGGCATATCTCTATCATCGATTACTTCCATATTGAGCTCAATATTCGGACTGCCTCCAAGACCCAAGCCGTTTACAGTGAAAATCAAGCGACTCAATATTATTAATAATATCCCTTAGCCGCTGATATGCATAAATGCTGAAATACGCTGATACAACAGAAAGGCTGCTTCCTTCGTCAATATGTTGTTTTAGAAAGTTTCCGATACATCCTCTTTTGTGATTGTCTTTTATTGAAGAAGATATGTTGTTCATTTCAATTTTCCTGTCCTTTTCCCATTCCAAACCAGCTCCACCTCCCGCTTATCCTCAAACAGCAAAAACCAGTAATATTTAGTATTAACAGATCGTTTCTTGATTGTTGTAATATCTTATATATTGCATTTCCGGCACATTTCTTTGCAACAAATCACTCAATTTAACAAGAAAAAGAATCTTCGCAAACAAGGGGTTCAGTCAAAGCCATACCCGTTTGGAAATGGATGCTGGATTTTGGGAACGATAATTAAAGGTTTTGCCATATGTGGGCGCAAAGATAGTCTTGTAAAAAAAATGAAAAAAGTGTATTTTATTCAGGCTGAAGCTTTTTAGACTGAAGGCTGAAGAGGCCGGAACAGCGCGATTGCTGTACTTTGGCGCAAATACCTGCCCGCCATAGCGGAGCTAATTCGAGGCGGACGGGTATTTGCACCAAACATGGCTTCAAAATGCGCTTTTCCTAATAGTCTTCAGCCTTCAGCCTATCCACCTGAGTAGTTACAGGATGACAATGAAAAGAATAACTTGACTGGTATAAGTACTTGAAATGTATATATACAAAGTAATGATAAGCTGGGTTGGCAGCGTTTGAAATTTATGGCTTCGAAAAAGAAAAAACAGAAAAAAGCTCGCGAGAAAAAGTCCCACCTGGATATCAAAAAGATGTCTTTGCCTCAGATTATAAATCAGGGGAAACAGTTTCTTGATGCTGGAAGAGCGAGAGACGCTATTTCGTTGTTAAAACCGGCAATTAAAAAGGGCGCTCCGATAGACGAGATAAATCCGATGCTGTTCAGAGCATATCTTCTGCGAGAATCTCAGCTCAGGCTGAAAGGGATGAATGTAGAAGCAGATTCGATCCATTGCCAGGCCGCCATCTTTATGCCGGCGTACGACAAACTTTCCGACAAAGATCTGCTTGCCTTTATGAAAGGAGCTTCCATTGAAGACTCAATAAGCGCTTATAATAGATATATCCGGGAAAATAGCCGCTCCAGCGCCGTAGAGCGGTATCTTGCAGGGCAATTTATTATTCACCGTCAATGGGATCTGCTGGACAACCTTGATGAGAGAGCGCCGCTGAAAAAAGATGCCGCCCCTGTTTCCCAAGCGGCCGAGCTTATGCACAACGGCGATTGGGAAACCGCTCTGGCCTGCCTGAAGCCTGTATTGAGAACATCTCCTTTTGCTCCTGTACGCATATTCTGCCTTGCCATGGTATCTTTTTACAATGAAGATGATTCAGCGATGCAGCGTGCGCTTTCCATGATTCCAGAAGATTTTTCCCTTTACAGTGTAGCGAAAAAGCTGAAACAAAATCCTGCCGACCTTCCCTGCCTGTGGGAAGGCCCGGTAAATACTGAAAAAAGAGTTGCCGAAGCTATCGACCATCTGAAAAAAAAGCGTTTTAAACATACAGCCGGCCAACTCGAAAGTATTGCCGAGTTAATTTATCCTGATGATTCAGATCTGGCAATTTTCCATTTACTTGAATTTGTCTGGCATTTTACCCTGGACAATACTATCAATAATTATGAATTTATTCGTCTTATCAGAAGGTTGCTTCCTGAAAACCGGTCTGATCTTTTAACTGCAAAAAGCGAATATTTTGAGTTTAATCAGCCATTAATTAACACAGGCCTGTATCTTATGTGTCTTGATACAGAATTTCCCGACCCGGAACACGCCAGAATTGCCCATGCGCTGATTTTACTGCATGCTGTTGAACGAATTCGCAAAGAGAACTTTTTCGTTCAAAACTTACGATGCGACTTTGAACACCTCGGACCTGTTTTGGGAATTACTTCCGATAACCATGATAACTTTCTAATTAAGATGGTATTAAAGGCCATCCGGCTGGACCCTGAGAACCGAAGCAGTTATGAATTGCTGACAACGCTGCCATGCTGTTCCAGGAAAACAAAAAACCTAGTGGAAGAAGGATTAACACGGATGCTGGACTATTTTCCAGATAACCCGTTTCCCTGTCTGGAACTGTCCACGATTTACTACGAAAAGAATGCGTTTCGCAAAGCTGAAAACATCTTAAAAGAGGCTATGAGGCGCGCTCCTCATGACAGTAGAGTTATTGACCGGCATGTGATTTCGCTGTTGATTTCTGCGAATAACAGCATCAAGAGAAAAAAACTTCATCTGGCATCGAGGGATATTGAAAAAGCCGCTGCATTGAGCGGTAAGGCTACTCTGCCACTGGTAGTTGAAAAACAGATACTGTTTCAAATCACAGAACAGGGGCAATTATCTTTGTTCGGCGGCAAGGTTGTAAGCAATACAGGAAATATCCGATCAATTATCGACAGGGCCGTTGATAGTCTGTCTCATTTCGAACAAATAAGTACAATAGCTATGTTGATTCTGGATGCGACAGGCAGATTCCCCGAATGGGATAAAAAGATCTTCACTGAATTGGACAAAGCTTTCCGGCATTATGCTAAATCAATAAAGGATTTGCCTTCCGCACATATCGTTTGTTTGATTAGGCCGATAGATAAGAAGGTGCAGCCGCTTACCCGTTCTAAGCATATCGCCGGTGTCATTTTAGAGCGTTCTAAAAATATTCTCAAATATATTGATGACGTCGATATTATCCCTGTCTTTGATTTCCTTGTTGATGCTGATCTGTTTAAACCGGTTCTGGATGAAATAAAACGCAGGATAAAAAATGCCGGGGGGAAAATAAAGGTATTGCTCGAATTTTACCAGGTTGCAATCCGGCATCTTATAAAAGATCAGTTCAAAGATCTAAAAGATTTTCAGAAAATAAAGGAGAAAACTTCAGAATCAGATCAGGAAGCGCTTCGGACTGCAGCGAGACGACTTGCAAAACATGCATCAGAGCCGTTAAAATCAGCCCTTGAGAGTTTTGATTTCACTCTGTCTTTACCATTCTTCGGGCCCACGGACGATATGACATCGCCATATGATTTTTTTATGGACGACGATGATGATTTGTTTGAATTCTTGGAGGCGCTGGAACATAACCCGGATGCTTTTGATCAGGAATTTGTTAAAAGTCGACTTGATAAAATCATTAAAGGAATAGAAGCGTTCATCGATAATTCAGGTGTTCGTGGAGCGCCCGATTTACTAATCAGCAAAATAAAAGAAATTATGCAAAAAAAGGAGCCGGAACTGGCGAAGAGTTTTTCCATTCTTGCGGGCTTTCTTGACACGAAAGGAATCAATGCACTTTCCAGGGAAGCCTGGATACTTCTGTTTAAAAAGGATTAGATATATGTGGCATCCTTCATTCACCAGTTTACACTTTTTTCGAAAAAGCGTATATTATAGAATTGAATGCAGATGTCGAAACTGAAAACTGGAAATTTGAAACTGGAAATTTGGTAATAATTTAGCGCTTTGAAAATTTGGCTGTTTTCGTTAAGATATTGCTAATTCGAAAAAACATTATTTGAATATCGAACAAGGAATTTCGAATGATGAAGTGTGGAATCGCTATGCTCTATCTTTTTACATATTAAAAATGATAGAATACCTTATTTCGACATTCATAATTTCTTGTTCGATATTCTGCGGTTCAAAACAAATTCGTAAATTCTAATTCGTTTTAAAAAGCTAAAGTGTTACGAAATTTGAAATTAGAACATATGTACATAGTTGTGTTTTTCCCAATTTCAAATTTCGAGTTTCAAGTTTTACTGCAAAATATAAACTACTTTTGACTTATCATGAAGGATGCCGCATGTTATCAAGTTATTTTATTCTGGGACTCGACTTAAATGCTACTGATAAAGAGATAAGAAAACGTTATCTGGAACTTATTAAGTGTAACACGCCGGAGAAAGATCCTGATCGATTTCAGGAAATCACCGGAGCCTATGAACAAATCAAAACCCATCGATCCCGTATCCATGGGAAATTGTTTGGCCCTTTGTCCGTATCAGATGCGGAAGAGTCGCTGCTTTCTCTTGGACGTGCAAAAACAGCGGTTCGAAGACGAGCGGGGCTCAAAGAGTTACTTGATGACGCAACCGGTAAAGAGCAGAAGGTGAGAAGATGAGAAGGGATGAAGGGATGAACGTCGAACATCGAACGTCCAACATCGAATTTTGAATAATGGTGTCGCTTCGCTCCTCAATTCTAATTTTCAATTCATAACGAACATGGAGCATGGAGCATAGAGCATGGAATGGAGAATGGAGAATGGAGAATGGGAAATGGGGAATGGTGGTAGGGCCGTCCTACGTGGCGGCTAATTAAGTAGAGGTTTTTAATGCCGAAGTTTTATACAAATAAATTTGTCAAACGCTTTAAACGATGTATTTTCGATAAGGTTCTTTTGCGCCTTATGAAATGGGATTCAGCCTTTTTATCAGCAAATGTCAAGAGTTATCCACCTGAATCCACTGAAGTTCCGGCAAACAAATGGAAGGAAAAGGCCGTAGAGGATTTTCAGGTATGGCTGAGAGAACTACCGGAAGAAATGCCCGTTAATCGAAATATTGATATGGATTCTTGCGATCTATATACCTTGCTGATGGAATTTACTGCTCTGAGACAGGAAATAAAATTCCAGAATCGCGAACAGAACAACATGCTGAGAATGCAACAATCTTTTATCGATAGCTTGAAAGAAACACTAACGCTGTTAAAAGACAGAACATCGAAACTTGAAACTCTTGAAGAACGCATACGCCTGATTAGTGAAAAAAAGGCTGTATTACCATTTCTGGATATCAGGGATGGCCTGATTCGCGGGCTTAAAGCTGCAAAGGCTGCGGCTGCAACCAGACGATTGTTTGTCCGTCCGCCGCATGGAATTGAAGGTATTGTTGAAGGTTATGAAATGGCCCTCCGCAGATTCGACAGGGCGCTGACCTATGTAGGAATAACCCCGGTGACCGCTTTAAACCGGCCATTTAATCCCGTTACAATGCGGGCAGTAGGGCAGGAAAGTGACCCGCAAAAGGAAGCAGGCATAGTAATTGAAGAACAGGTGGGCGGATTTGTCCGACAAGACGAGATAATCCGGGTATCTGAAGTAATAGTAAACAAATAACACTTGGGTGGCACGAAGACAAAACATGGAACCTGTTATTGGAATAGACCTCGGCACTACAAATTCAGAAGTTGCTTTTATTTTTGACGGCACAACACAGATTATTACTGATAACGATAATGGTATTTTGCCCTCATGCGTCAGCATCGGAGAAAATGGAAATATCATTGTAGGCGCCGAAGCCGGCAACCAGGCGTTAATAAATCCGGAAAGAACCGTTCTTTCCGTCAAAAGACACATGGGCACAGATCAGAAATTTCAATTGGGCACATTATCTTTTTCACCACAGGAAATTTCGGCTTTTATCCTTAAGGAGCTTAAAGAACGTGCTGAGAAAAAAATCAATTGTCCGGTTTCAAAGGCAATAATCACAGTACCAGCCTATTTTACAGATACTCAAAGGCAGGCCACTCGTGAGGCATGTGAAATTGCAGGGCTTGAAGTAGCCAGAATCATTAACGAACCTACAGCGGCGGCGCTGGCCTATGAAAGCGTCAACCCGGAAACCCAGAGAGTTCTGGTCTACGATCTTGGAGGCGGTACTTTTGATGTTTCCATTGTAAGAATAGAGGACGGCGTTGTGGAAGTACTGTCGAGTACCGGCGATAACCATTTGGGTGGCGACGATTTTGATCTGAAGATAGTCGATCATCTTGCAAAGCACATGGAAACCGAGTTTGATTATTCGGTAAAAGATAAACCGGCTGTTATGGCAAGGCTCAAGCGAGCTGCCGAAGGCGCAAAAATTCAATTGTCATCAGTACCGTATGTAACCATTGAGGAAGATCATATCGGCAAAAAAGGGGGCAAAGATCTTCACCTGTCTCTGGAACTGTCAAGGGCGGACTTCGAAGAAATGATTGAAGAAGATCTTGTCCGCACCATGGAATCAGTGAATAAGGCATTGAAGGATGCCGCCATGCTGCCTTCGGCCATCGACAAAATAATCCTGGTTGGCGGATCAACCCGCATTCCGCGGATATCTCAAATGCTGGAAGAGAAAATCGGGCATCTGCCTCACAGCGAAATCGACCCTGATATGTGTGTGGCTATAGGCGCCGGCATGCAGGCGGGAAGGGAAATGGGAATGGAACGTTCCGGTGTGCTGGTAGATATTACCCCATATACCTTCGGCACTTCCGCCATGGGTGAAGTAGATGACGAGCCGAGCGAGACGATGTTTGTTCCCCTGATCCGGCGCAATACCAAGCTTCCGGCAAGCAAAAGCGAGGCTTTCTATACCATGTACGACAATCAGGAAGCTGTGGATGTCAAAATCTATCAGGGAGAAGCACCTGATGCTCTGGATAATATACAGCTCGGAAATTACCTGTTTAATCTGACCGACGCTCCTTCAGGAAGCGCAATCATTTTGCATTTTGATCTGGATCTAAACGGCATTCTAAAAATCAAGGCAGTTGAAAAAAAGACCGGTAACAAGATCAACGCTGTGATCGAAAATGCCATTCCCCGGTTTACAGACGAAGAATTATCACAAACTCAAGATCGCATAAACGGGCTCTGGACCGAAGGAAGAGAATCAGAAACATCTCTGGAAGAAAACGTGCAAACTAACGCGAATGTAAAAAAACTGCCACCCGAATATGCCGAAATTGTCAAGAGAGCTGAAGAAAAGCTGACAGAAGCTTCCGAAGACGACCGCGATGAAATGATTAATCTCATGGAAGATATTCGTGACGCAGTGATGAAAAACAAAATGGAAGATGCCGAAGCATTTAAAACCGAACTGGACGAGATCCTTTTTTATATGGGATAGATAATATGGAACGTTGCCCCACCTGCAATGCCGCATATAAAGGCACGCCCACCTGCCGTCGTTGCAAAACCGACCTGAGGCCTTTACTGGATATTGAAAAAAAATCCCGAACACATTATAACGCAGCAGCCGCAGCGTTTACCGGTAATGATTTCAACGGCATGTTTTTCCATGCCAAACGCAGTTTTTCGCTGATGCAAACGCCCGAAAACTACCGCATGTTTGCGTGTTCGGCTCTGCTGATCCGTCGTTTTGACATAGCCCTGGCTTTAGGGTTCGCGCAAAAATAACTTTACATTTTAAGAACCGATGCTTTCAGCCTGACCTCTTTGGATTTATTCCCAGCAAATAGTCTTTGCAAGCAGACCTGTCAGATCCATCATCTCCATTTTCAGTTCTTCTCCAAGGAATGGGTCTTCCATGGCGCACTGCAAATGAATCTGACATTTTGGGCAGGCGGTCACAAGGAGATCGCTCTCTGTTTCACGCGCCTGTTTCAGACGCTTTACCTGAAGAGCTTTGCTAAACGAATCGCACCCTGTCCATGCACTGTTTCCGCAACATATTGCAGCGCTTCCTTTGTCGGACATCTCCTGAAAACTATTCGGTTTAAGCCGTTTCAACAACATTCTCGGAAGATCTTCCCGTTGCTCAAACCTGCTGAGACGACATGGATCCTGAAAAGTAAGCCTTTTATCAATTTTTTTAAAATCAACAGCGCCTTTATCTATCTCTGTTTCAAGCAAATCATAGATGTGCGTAACCTTGCAATTTAACTTTATACCGTACTTTTCATAATCATGGACCAGAGTTCTATAACATTCAGGACAGGCAGTAACAACCTCTTCAATTCCAAGACTGTGAATTAAATCAACATTTAACCTGGCGAGCTTTAAAAAATTATCCTTATCTCCCGACCAAAGCAGGTCATGTCCGCAACAGCGCTCATCCTGAAGCAAGGCCGGCTGGATATCAAAAAAATTTAACAGACGAAGACTATCGGTTATAATATTACAGGTTTGAACCCCAAGATGACTTCTGAAGAAAATGTCAAAATAAGGCGCGCACCCGCCAAAAAAAAGAATTTTACTCTTGTTATCGATGCGGACATTGTCAGGGAGCCAGTCCCAGCGCCTGGCTTTAAGTCTGGGAGATGTCATGGCACGCATCAAAGACTGGAAAAAACCTCCATGAGCCATATGACCATCCATATTACGTTCCCTGGAAAAATGACGAAGATCACGAATAAACTCAGGGAAGTTAACAGCAGAAGGGCATCTGTCATAACAAAGGCCGCAGGTAAGACATGCCCAGATATCCTCCTGCACATTAGGCAAATCAATATCCCCGGCAATAACAGAACCGACCAGAGCACGTGGCGAAAACTGCTTGCCGGCCAGTGTAAGGGGGCAGGCTGATGTGCATTTTCCACAATCCTGACACGCAAAAACATCATGTGCAGAAACAATATCTGAAAGAACTTCTTTATCCACCGACTCCAGTTCCGCTGCTTTTACATGCGTCACAGGGCTTTTGCCAAGCGCTCGTATCTCACTGCAAAAATCTTTGAGAAACTTAAGCAGCGGCCCTGAATCGTCCGGCAAAAATGTGGCAAGACGCAGGCGGTCTTTCCCTAATCCCAGAAGATCAAGAATTCCCCGCATGTCTCCGGTATTTTCTATGGCAGCGGCTGTTCCGCTTCCATAACGACAGGTTCCGGGTTCACACCCCACAAGAGCAACTCCATCCGCACCCATTTCAAAAGCCTTAAACAGAAGCGACTTGCTGATTCTTCCGGTGCATGGAATACGAACCATGTTAATTTCCGAGGGAATTTCAGCGCCGGTATCCTGCAGTGTCTGATATGCGCTATGCGCCCCCCAATTACACAACATTAAGATTATATTATAATTATTCATAATATTACGATTACATTAAAAGATAAGTTTGAGATGACTAAAGTTAGAACTTAGCGCCCTTCGGGCGGGCTTAAAAGATGAACGTCGAACATCGAACGTTCAACATCGAATTTTGAATAAGGAATTCTGCCAATTTATAAACTGGCGGAGCGACCCGCCGTGCTCACGCCCGTCGCGGCAGGAGCAATTTCATCATTCATCATTCGATGTTCGATGTTCAAAAAAATTTCACTCTGCTGCTCCCACTTGGCAACCTATTGATAAGATTAATCATAAAATGGAAATTCCTATACTATCGAGTCTTCCAATAGCTCCCTGATTGCCTGCTCAAGATAAGCATGATTACGATATGGACTGTCAACAGCGTTTGACGGGCATACTGAAATGCAGTTTCCGCAGCCCTTGCACAGTGCTTCATCAACAGATGCATACCATCTGTCAGCGCCGTTTTTGCGCATAGTAATGGCATTATATGGACAAACCTGAATACAGCGTCCACACCAGCGGCATAAACTTTCATCCACTACCACAGTAAACCCTTTGTTCTGACGCGGCCCACGTGGCATAATAGCTGCTGCCTGTACAGCGGCGGCAGCTCCTTTTTTTCTTTTAGACACATTAATGCCCGTCGGGTCAGCGAGAAAAAGACCTGAAATTGAGGTTGCTCCGGGGTAGAAAAATGGTATTCCAAGCGCCCCCTCTTTTTGCAGGGATGATTCAACAATACGGCTCGGCAAACCTTCCTGATGTATATATTGAATTTTTTTTCTTGATCTTTCGCCTAAAATAATCGCTCCAACACGTATTGTATGACGAAAACCGTCCATATCGATAAACACCTGAAAATCGCCAAGTGTCCCGCTGAATCCTCTTACCTTAGAACCTTTAAAATTGTGAATATTCTGATGCTCGATTATCCCTGTTAACGGTTTCTTCGAAGTTCCAAACAAAAAAACATCCATACCAGCCTCAGCAAGTGTAAAAGCGCTGGAGACAGCCGCTTCAGACTCGCCGATCACCGCTGTAGTAAAATTGTAGTTCCTCACAAGAGCTGGAAGAGGTTTTAATCTTTTAGCACGGCCGATAGAACGATCTATCAGTCCGGTGAATTTTTTCATGGCAGCAACAGGATCATTTTTAACAAGCCGAAGCACTTCTCCCCTTAAATTGCATGCCTCTACCATGGAACGGCTTATTCCAGTGCCTGTAAACAAGGCATCTTTCAGCCTGCTTCTCTGGTCCGTGCATGCGCTGCATACAAAATTCAGAGGGCAGCATACACATGATGCAAGAACCACACGTGTAATGCCCTTTTCTCGAACTGTCCTTAATATAGCTGAAGATCCATCTGATATGCAGGCAGATGTTATTGTCTCGGCATGTACAACATCTTTGTGAGATTTCAGGTTATCAATATATTCGCTCATACCCTCAAGCCATCCAAGAGAATCGTTGCACCTGCAAACAAAAACTCCAAGACGGATATCAGAAGATAAACCGGCATCAGGAGAAAAAAAGGAAACACCGTGTCCTTTTTGCCTTTGCGAAGCTCCGCCAAGCAGTGTCATGGCCTGTGCGGCTGAAGCAAAACCTCTCAACATTCCAGCGTAAATATCGGGCTTTGCATTTTTCGGAGCATAGGCCCTGATTACATCTTCTCCCCTGATTGGAGGAACTATTTCAGGATCCGCTATAATAACCACGCCGGCATTTTCAATGATTTCTTCCGGGGAAGCAGCATGGTTTATGGCATGGTTTATGCCACATGCTTCAACACATTGCAGGCACTCTGAACAGACACCGCATTGAAGGCATCGCTCGGTTTCAAAAGCAACATCCTGCCCGCTAAAGCCAAGCGCTACTTCTGAAAAGTTTTTTCTGCGATCATCCGGCAGCATCTCGGGCATAACGCGTCTTGACAGCAAAGGAACTTTTTCCGGAAGTTCAGGATAATCCCTGTACTCCGGTCTTAACGTTCTGATATCTTTCTGCTCTCCGGCAAAACTTCTATGAATCGTGCGAGCAGCCATCCTACCGGAAGACATTGCCTGAACCACGGAAGAAGGGCCTGAAACAGCATCTCCGGCAGCATAAATCCCTGGAAGATTTGTGCAAAGGGATTCATCAACACCGATAAAACCATAATCTGTGATATTTAATCCGCCGACACTCTTTTTGCCTTTAAATATGCCTGCCTGACCAACAGCAACAAAAGCCATATCAAATTTAAGGTCAAAGGGCTTGCGTCTTTTAATAATGACAGGCCATGGGATGCCCTGCGCATCAGGCTCTCCAGGTTTTGCATGCGCGCATTGCAATCGGTCAAATTTGCCTTTTTGGCCTGAAAAGGCTGTAACCTGCGTGCAATCCTTAATAGAAATGCCCTCATCCTGCGCAGCTTTGATCTCTTCATTATCTGCGGGAATTAAATCCATCGGAAACCATGACACTATTGTAACATCTGCGCCAATGCGGACAAGCGCCCGCGCCAGATCAAATGCGGCGTTCCCATCTCCGATCACAGCCACTTTTTTATTAAGTTTTTTTATCCTGCCTGAATACAGCCTTTTAAGAAAAGACAGACATCCTTCAACGCCTTTTAATTCTTCTCCAGGCACACCAAGTTTTCGGTCCAACCGCGTTCCTGTTGTGAGAACAACAGCCTCAAAATCTTTCCGAAGCTTTTTTATATCTTTGTTTAAATCAACAGGCTGGGATGTTGCGAAATTTACTCCCATTTCTTTTATATACTCAATCTCAATATCAAGTATATTTCTTGGCAGACGATGTGGTCCGATTCCATAACGCAACAACCCCCCTGCCCTCTTTTCCTTCTCAAAAACCGTGACAGCATAACCGTATCTAATTAGATCCGCGGCAGCAGCAAGCCCGGCAGGCCCTGAGCCTATTACAGCAATCTTTTCAGACCTCTTTTGCTCCAATCCCTGCTCATTTTTTATGTATGATTTTTTTTCTCCCTTTTCCAGATGAAAAAGCTCATAATCGGCTAAAAACCGCTTTATATCTCTAATCGCAATTGAATCGTCCAGCTCGCCTCTTCTGCAGGCCTTTTCGCAAGGATGGGTACAAATACGCCCGCATATGCCGGGAAGCACATTATCCTCTCTAATTAAAGCAAGAGCTTCTTTAAACCTGCCTGCGCCTGCAAGAGCAATATAACCCTGCACATTAACACCAAGAGGACAGTTTTCCCGGCAGAGGGGGGTGCGTCTCTTGTCAATAACAGGACGACCGGGAAGGCTTCTTCGGCTGTTAATACTTACAGCCTTTCCGCCTTCCGGAATAGAAACAGGACAAATTTCTACGCAGCGACCGCATAGCGTGCATTGATCCTGATCAATATATGTCTCCATGCGGTTCATACAAACCCGGAATCCCTGCGGGCTGTGCTTTATCGAAGTTATTTCAACCGGCAAGATGGTCCGAATACCAGGATTTCTCAAAATTCTGATAAGCCCTGGCCGGTGGGCATGATTGAGAAGAAGGCCGGATTTCAGTTTATATTCATCACAGGAAAGTTTTAAATCAAGATCATAATCAGAATCAACAAGCGTAACCGGAATACCAAGCTCACCAAGCTTGTTGGCTGCCATTATTCCTGCAGGTGCAGCGCCGATAACAATCACCCTGTAAAGTCGATCCTTAGGCCGTTTCATACAATTGCTCCTGTCTGGCCGGCAGCCTTTTTCCCGCGCCCCTTAAGCACGGCAAGACCATAGTCATAACCTTTGTTAAAGGCTCTTTTATTAGCCTCTTCCGTACCCTTTGGCACAGACCTTACAATACTGTCCATGGCCGCATGTTTCGAGATTACATTTGTAACTGATACGCAAAAACCGACCATAATTATATTGGCCATCATCTTTCGGCCTAAATCTTCGGCCATACGTGTGGCTGGAATTGAAAAAAAATCTCTTTTTAATGCGCCAGGACGCACCAGATCACGATCAATAAGCAAAATACCTTCCTGTTTTATCTCACTGACAAACTTATCATACCCGCCCTGAGACATACATATCAATATATCCGGCTGCTTAACATACGGATAATGGATCTGAACGTCTGAAATTATCACCTGGGCGCTGCAAGCTCCACCGCGTGATTCCGGCCCGTATGACTGCGTAAAAACACTATGCATATGGTCCCCTAAAACAGCCGACATTCCGATTATACGACCTGCCATTATAATACCCTGGCCGCCGAATCCGGTTACGATAACCTCTTTTATTCCTTTTTTCTGTTTCTGTTTATCAGTCATAGTTTGATAGTAACTATTCAGGTTAGTCAGGCTGCAGGTGGTTGTTTTAAAAGATGAACATCTTGTAACTATTCTGTCTTATCCGGCCTGCATATTTTGTCATAACTGTCTCCGCATGTGGGACGTTTTATATCCACAAACTTTCCCAGCACAACGCCCTTTTCAAAATCAATATCAAGTTCACTGAGCTTTGCGTCATTTTTAATAATGGTCTTTTCCTGATACAGTTTTAATTGATCAAGCGGTTTTATTTTATTGCGGCGCCCGTAATTAATGGGACATGGTGAAAGCGCCTCAATAAATGAAAATCCGTTTTTGAAAATTGCTTCACCTATTGATTCTGTAAGATCGCGAGAGTGAAGCATTGTCCACCTTGCGACATATGTTGCTCCTGATGCACATGCCAGAAGAGGAAGATTAAAAGGTGTTTCCGGATTACCCAAGGGTGTCGTTGCTGTTTTAGCGAAATGTGGCGTGGTTGCCGCTGCCTGGCCCCCTGTCATGCCGTAATTAAAATTGTTTACACAAATTACTGTGATATCAATATTTCGACGCGCTGCATGGATAAAATGATTTCCTCCAATAGCAAAAAGGTCTCCATCTCCGCTGAATACAATCACATTCAGGTCAGGATTTGCGAGTTTTACTCCCGTGGCAAAGGGAATCGCCCTTCCGTGGGTAGTATGAAAGGAATCCAGCTTGACATAACCAGCTGCGCGACCCGAACAGCCGATCCCTGAAATCATCACAAACTTTTTCAGAGCAATGCCGCTTCTTTTTATCGCTGTCAGGCACGAAGAAAAAACCGTTCCGATTCCGCATCCAGGACACCACATATGCGGGAAACGATCCTTCCGGATAAGATCATTTAAAGGATGTTCCGGTATTTTTTTTACCACTAATTAAAAAGCCTCCCGCAATACTTTGACAACAATGTCAGGCGAAATAATTGTTCCGCCGGAATGCCCCACTAAAAAGGCTGGGACCCTGCCTTCGACACACCGCTTTACTTCCAGATGTATCTGTCCAAGATTAATCTCTACGGTTACGAATCCTTTTACTCTTTCTGCCAGCTTCCGAATCTGATTCTCAGGAAAAGGCCAGATAGTAATAAGCCGCAAAAGTCCCGCCTTTATACCCTGCCTTCTCGCTTCATCAACAGCAGACAAGCTTGTTCGCGCTGAGATACCATAAGATATAATGGCTATTTCAGCATCATCCAGCAAATAGCTTTCAGTCTTTATTATATCCTTAAGGTTGTTTTGAATCTTCCCTGTCAGCCGCGCCATCATCTCTTTGTGAGTATCCACCGTCATTACCGGATAGCCTTTTGTATCGTGAGTAAGTCCGGTTACATGAACATTATAACCTTCTCCGATAGCAGGCATGGGAGCAACCCCGTTTGCCCCTGGCTCAAACAGCTTAAAGCGGTCTTTCCTGCCTTTTGGACTGGGACGCGATACTGTCCTGATATCTTTTGCGTCCGGTATAACAACCTTTTCACTCATATGGCCGACTATCTCATCTGTCAAAATGAGAACCGGCAGCCGGTACGTCTCGCTCAAGTTAAAAGCCGTAATTGTCTGATAGAAAATCTCCTGAGGAGAAGACGGCGAAAGCACTATAATCTCATAGTCTCCATGTGAACCCCATCGTGCCTGCATCATGTCACCCTGGGCGCCCTGTGTGGGAAGACCTGTTGAAGGCCCGACACGCTGCACGTTTACAATAACACATGGAGTCTCAGTACAAATACCAAGACCGATGTTTTCCATCATCAGACTGAAGCCAGGCCCGGAAGTAGCTGTCATGCTCTTTGCACCAGTCCATGAAGCGCCAAGCACGGAGGCTATTGCGGCAATTTCATCCTCCATCTGTATGAAGGTTCCGCCGACTCCAGGAAGCCTGGCAGCAAGATGTTCTGCGATCTCTGTAGCAGGTGTTATTGGATATCCTCCAAAAAAACGGCAGCCCGCCGCAAGAGCACCTTCGGCACATGCAATATCACCCGTAATAAAATGTTCGCCTGTATTAATTGCCGGTTTCATTGTCTCCTTTTTTTATTCACCGCAAAGCCGCAAAGGACGCGAAGAAATTATTTTTTGTTTTCCGTCTTCTCTGATCTCTGGCTTCTGACCTCCGACTTCTGATCTCTTTAATCCCTGATCCCAACAGAATATATTGCAAAGTCAGGACAGATTATTTCGCAGTAGTGACAGTTTAAACATTCCTCTGTTTTGGTTACTGCCGGAAGATGATAACCTTTCGCGTTGATCCTTGAGGAAAACTCCAGGACATGACGTGGACAATATTCTATACAGTACCCACATCCTTTACACCTGTCCTCAAGAATATATACAATACCCTTTGAAACCTGAATATCATCCGCATCAAGCGGAACTCGCCAGAATTCCATAGTGTTCCTTCCTCAATTTTTTGACAACAAAATTAAATTTTTATATAATCATCTTATAGTTTGTCAAGAAATATATTTATTCAATCATAAGCAAATTGTAGCTACTCCCATACTTTCTCAGGGGGTATTCTGATATTTTTAAAAATTATTTTCTATCACCTTGAATTCCTGCTTAGTTGTTACAATATTTATACTATTACTTCAACCTTGACACTAATGCCGATCGGCGGTTATTATATATATTATAATTTTTCTATGGGAGAGCGAGCATGTCAGAAGATAAGCCAATCATACTTGAAGATATTTTAAAAAATCCCGTGGTTCAAAAAGCAACCAGCAATATAAATCAGGAACTCATTGAAAGAAGAGAATACAAACCTCCTGTGTGCGATGTCTTCTCCAGCACTTACACTTCTTTGCAGAAAAATGCTGATTTTCAATTTATTATTGACAGGGAAGCAAAAAAACTGCTGCCAAATCTTATCGGCAATAAAGTAGAATTCATCACCGGAGTTAATTCGCCTGATAGTTCCTTTAAAGAAAAATACTGCAAAAAGCGTAATATCGGCATTGTATTTTCAGGAGGACCAGCTCCCGGCGGACATAATGTAATTGCTGGTCTTTATGACGCGGCTAAAAAAGCCAATCCTGAAAACAAAATATTCGGTTTCCTGCTTGGTCCCGATGGAATTATTGAAAATAAAGCCATTGAACTGACAGATGAGCTTGTCGATGCTTATAGAAATCTGGGTGGTTTTTCCATGATTAAAACAGGACGAACAAAAATTGACTCCAAGGAAAAGATATTTCTCACAAAAAAAACATGCAGGGAGCTTGACCTTGATGCCATTGTAATTGTCGGTGGCGATGATTCAAATACCAATGCTGCATTTCTGGCCCAGGAAATGTTTGACGAAGGTTTGCAGGTTATCGGCGTCCCCAAGACTATTGATGGTGATATCCAGGTAAAGGATGCTGCCGGCAAGACTTTGTGCGCCATTTCCTTTGGTTTCCATACCGCAGCACGCGCATTTGCCAACGAAATAAGCAATCTGTGCACAGACAGCAGCTCAGATGTCAAATACTGGCATATCTGCAAAGTCATGGGAAGGGTGGCAAGCCACCTCGCTCTTGAAGTAGCCTTGCAAACTCATGCAAATATAACTCTAATCGGTGAAGAACTTGCTAATCACACAGATAAAGAAAGAATCAAAAAAGCAAAAAAGCAAAACATTATCGATTATGGCGCTTACGGCATGACCCTGCGGCATCTTTCCCGTATAATCTGCGATGGTATTGTGAGAAGAGCAGCTGTTGGCAAAAATTACGGCATAATTGTCATACCCGAGGGCATTCTGGAATTTATTGATGAAATACAAACATTTATAATTAAACTGAATACAATAATTGCCGACTATAACGAATTACACGATACGGATTTTCACTCTGATTTTCCTCTTCTCCGAGACAAGCTGGAATATCTGCGAAGACTGGCAAGACGTTCCCGTGAAGACAGTTCCTTTACCATATGGAATACAAGGGACGACGACCTGTTCGACGACATCCCGGAATTCTTCCAGAAAGGGCTTCTCACAGAAAGGGACAGCCACGGCAATTTCCAGTTTTCACTGGTTGAAACAGACAAGATCGTAATGGAGCTGGTGATCGATTATCTGAACATTCTCAAAGAAAAAGGAGTTTATAAAACAGGAGTAGAGAAGACCTATTACAAAAACGCCCTCAAGGAGGCGGGTATTGATCCTGATTTTTTTGGGCCTGTAATGTTTAAAAACTATAATGATTCTGATCTTCTACTGATTAAGGAATCGATTATATCTGTTAAAACACTCAAAAAGGTTCTGCAAAAAGAAGGAGCTGTCAAGGAAAATGAAAAAATCCCCGCTCCTGTGGAAAAAATCTTTAAAAAATCGGTGTCTAAATTTAAGACCCAGGTGCATTTTTACGGTTATGACGGCAGAGGGAACGATCCAACCAGGTTTGACTGCGTATATACCTATAACCTGGGGTTAACGGTTTTCAGCCTTATAGCCAATGGCACAACCGGCCAGATGGCTGCCATAAAGAACCTGGAAATGGATTTTTCCAGATGGGAGCCGATCGGAATTCCAATAGCGCCTCTTATGCATCTTGAAGAAAGAAAGGGAAAACTGACCCTTGTGTTAGAGAAAAGCGTGGTGGATATAAATTCCATAGCTTTCAGAACCGTAAAGGAATTAAGAGAAAAATGGCTTGCGGCAGCGCCTGGTGAGGATAACTTTAGAAGACCCGGGCCCATACGTTTTACAGGAAAAAGTGAAGAGGACAGGCCTATAACACTTGTATTAAATGCACTTGGAAACCTTTAAAAGCCTTCAGAGCAATAGTTTAGCCACAAAGACACTAACACACACCAAGATTATAATATATTTTTCGTAAATACTAAGGTTGATGACTTCGTAAAAAGCTAAGTTATGCCGCATGTTATTTTCAACCCTTACCGTCTTGATATTGATAGAAATCAAGGGTGCGAAACTTGAGTTAGTTATTTGAAAGATATTGCAAATTCAAGATATAAATATTTGAATATCGAACAAGAAATTTCGAATGATGAAATGTGGAATCGCTACGCTCTATCTTTTTAAATATTAAAAATGATAGAATACCTTACTTCGATATTCATAATTCCTTGTTCGATATTCTGCGGTTCAAAACAAACTCGTAAGTTTGATTTTTATCAAAAAGCAAAATACATAAAACAATCAACTGTTTATATTAAATTCGAGCAAACGAGTTATTTGAAAGTCAAATTCATCAGGTGTTAGGCTGAATTATTACCATTCAAAAAACTATCACCCGGTTCCTTCCTTCGTTCTTTGCCCTGTATAATGCCTTATCCGCACATTCGATCAAGGTTTTGGCATCGGCAATCTCAGAATGTGGGAAGCTGGCAACTCCAACGCTGATAGCCACGTTTAGAGTCAAATTGTCTGCCTGAAACTCATGCTGCTCCACAGCCTTCCGCAGCCGTTCCGAAATCAGGAAGGCCTCCTTAGATGCCGTATGATACATAAGCAGAACAAACTCCTCTCCTCCATACCTCGCCGACAAATCGCTGTCTCTCACTAATTTTTTGATCAGAACGCCAAGTGTTTTAAGTACCATGTCCCCGGTCTGGTGACCGTAAGTATCATTGAATTTCTTGAAGTGATCTATATCGAACATAACGCATGAAAGGGATTCGTGATAACGAGCAGCTCTTTGAAAATCCTTGGAAATCATCTCTTGAAAATACCGGTGGTTGTACAAGCCTGTCAGACCATCACGATTTGCCATTTCCTTGAGCTGTCGATTCTTCTCTTTAAGACTTTCGTGAAGCTCCCTGATTTGCAGGTGGATATTAACTCTGGCAATCAGTTCACCTTCGTCAAAGGGCTTGGTGACATAATCTGAGGCCCCCATCTCCAGCCCGCGCACTTTGTCCGCTGCTTCAGACTTGGAGGTAAGCATGATGACAGGTATCTCCGACGTAGCCTCCCCTTTCTTGATTCGTTGACAAACCTCGTATCCATCCATCTCTGGCAGAATCAGATCCAGAAGAATCAAATCAGGATTTTCTGTTGCGGCATCCTGCAATCCGGTTTTTCCATCCTCGGCCAAAAAAACTTGATGACCCTGCTTGTTCAGAATAGTCTTAGCTACATGCAATATAAGTTTGCTGTCATCAATTATCAAAATTCTTGCCATAACTTAACTCCGTAATCCCCTGCTCGACCATCACCTGACCTTAGTGAGAAGAATATCGGGAATATCATCCGGTGAGGCAACCACATCCACAATTCCTCGCTCTATGGCTACCCGTGGCATCCCAAAAACAACACAGCTCGCCTTGTCCTGAGCAATAGTATAAGCTCCTGCCTCTTTCATTGCAGCCAGCCCGTCAGCTCCATCATTTCCCATACCGGTCAATATTATGCCCACTGCTTTGGGGCCAACGCTTTTCGCAACCGAATGGAAAAGCACATTTATTGAGCAGCATATATTCGTCGATGAATGTCCTGTCGGCAAGATTTTGTCAAGCCGAATCATATAATCAGCTCCATCTTGAACTACCCGCATATGTTTTCCCCCTGGCGCAATTAAAACACTGCCCTGATCCACACGGTCCATGTCACGCGCTTCCCGCACATTAAAAGGAAGCAGATTGTTGAACCTCTGGGCTAAAGCGTGGGTATATCCTGCAGCCATATGTTGCGCAATCACGATACCCCGTGGCTGAAAAGAGATACCGCAAAGAAGCTTCTGAACTGCCTTGGGCCCGCCAATAGAAGCCCCGATAGCTATGAGTTTATTTGCAATTGTATCCGGCATTTTCCCTGTCTTTATCAGCGCCTTACGATGCAGGATAAAGGGTTTAACCTGTGCTTTACTTGCGACCCGGATCTTGGTAATCATTTCGTCGCGTAATGATGTAAATCCTATTTCCGTACCATAAGACGGTTTGGTTACAAAATCGACAGCACCTGCCTCAAGAGCCTCAATAGTTCGAATGCTGTTTTTACGAGTATAAGAGCTGAACATAACTACAGGAATGGGGGAATAACTCATAAGACGCTTTAAAAAAGTAATACCGTCCATACGCGGCATTTCAATATCAAGGGTAATGACATCCGGCTTATCCTCAGCTATCAAATCCTTGGCCTCAAAAGGATCAGATGCAACTCCCATCACCTCTATATCTGGTTCTCCGGAAAGAATCCGGCTAAGAGACGACTGCACTATCGGAGAATCATCTATAATAAGTACGCGTATCGATTTCATATATTAAATCGCTTTCATATATTATCTAAAATGAGCGATTAGCCATTAGCAGTTAACACAACAATTTCAATACATTACTAAAAGTCAACATTTCACCCAATTGGTGAAAATCGAATTGCTGGTAACCACCCGAAATAATAAGAACTAACAGCTAATTGCTAAGAGCTGATCGCTCATCGAGACCTTTGCAAAACGTCCCCTTTTGCCCGATTACTGCGTCAGGCAAAAATTTCAATCCTCAAAATATTCAATATATTCCTGCGGTTGAAATTTGCGCCTTCCTTGTACTCAAACAAAATTGAACATTTTTCAAAGATCTCTCATCTTGATTAAAATAGTAACGGTTCAGCCACTATGGTCGAGTAATCAAGTGGTAACAGGACTATTATCTAAAACAAAATAACAGTTCTTGATAAATCGGCCCGCCTTTTATGAAAGACCAGACCTTTATAGATTCTTTCTTTATCAAATAATTTCCGGTTTTTTTCCACATCAAACCGTTTCAACAAAACTTTTGCCGTATCTGTAAAAAAGAGAATTCTTCTGCCGGTATGTCCGCCCATGTCTTCACTTTTAACAGGTATCCCCTCTAATTTGAGAAACTTTTTTGCAAAACGGATGTTCGACCCTGTTACATTACCGTCACCTCTTCGGAACTTCAAAACGTTTCCTCCACCAAATATTTTGGCTGCAAGGTTCTCTCTCCTTGCTCCGTATTTAATGAGTTCTCCAATAAGAAGCTCCATAGCATACATGCCGTATCGTCCCACCTCTGATGTAAGGATTTCATCAGGGTGAATCATGCCAGGAAGAAGATAGTGATTCATTCCTCCAATCTTTTTTTCAGTATCGTAAATACAGACAGCTATGCACGACCCAAGAACAGTATGAAGAATTTCTCCATTTTTTGAAACAAAATATTCTCCTGAACTGAGCATGATCATGTTTTTTTTATACTTTTCACTGTAGAATCGCTTCAAAATCTTATTCCTTTTTAACTATTCAGCCACAGATCTACACTGATTATCATTGATATTTTTTCTTTTATTATCATATAGAAATTTTATACTATTCAGGCACAGAGTGGCAAAGGCACAGTGGCACAAAGAAAAATAAAAACATATAGAGATTTGCAGGTCCGGCAAAAATCAATACTTTAGGCAAGCCAACTATGCGCCTCTGTGCCTGAGTGACTATTGTATTTAAACCTATCTGCGTTTATCTGTGTGAATCTGTGGCTAAATAGTTATGCCTTTTTACAATAGATCGCTCTTTCTATCAGGATAAAGCGATCATCAATTCCCAAAAGTGACTCGGAAAGACCGAGACATAAATATCCTCCCGGTTCAATAAGGTGGTAGAATTGATCAATAATTTTCTTCTTTGTCGCAGAATCAAAATATATCATTACATTACGACAAAAAATCAGATCTATGGGCCCTTTAAGCCGGTTTATAGATACCAGAAGATTGAGCCGCCTGAAAATCAATCTCTCTTTCAGGCTCTTCTTTATCCGAAAGACCTCCTCACTTTCACTAATCTCCTTGTGAAAGTATTTTATAAGATAATCTGATGGAACCTCAACAACCTGATCACTTTTATATCTCCCGAAGTAAGCGATCTTAAGAGAATAAGTATTTGCATCAGTAGCCAGGATCTTGATATCCCAGGATATATCCACGTTGTCCATTTCATAAACAAGCATTGCCAGGCTGTAAGGCTCCTGACCGGTAGAACACGCAGAAGACCATATCCTGATACGCTTTTTTTCTGTTTTTCTCTGAACCAGTTCCGGAAGAATGCGCTCGCGCAAAAGCTCAAACTGTTTCTCACCCCTGAAAAAGCTGGTCTGGTCGATGGTAATAATGTTGATTAGACGCTGCAGCTCTTTTGCCCCCTCTGGTTTAAGGATATAGCAATAGTAATCGAAATAAGATGAAAAACCCAGATCCTGCAACCGGTGAAAGAGCTTCAGACCAAGCATCTTTCTCTTGCCAGGCCGGATGGAAATTCCAACCTCCCTCTTTATAAGGCTGCTGAACAGATCAAAGTCTTTTTCGGATATTTCCGAGAGCATTTTACGCTGCATCTACCAGTTCGAGTTCTTCAGGACTCAGCAGACGATCGATATCCAGAAGGATTATCATTTCGTCTTGCTTTTTTCCAACGCCCTTCAGGTATTCCCGCCTGAGGTTTGATGGAAGGTTTCCTGTTGTTTGAAACTCTTCAGGGAAAATCTCCAGCACATCCGAAATTTCGTCAACTATGACACCCATAACCCGCCCGGCGATTTCAACAACAATAATCACATGAAACTTTGTATATTCCTTTGCGGGAAGGTTGAACTTTTCCCGTAGATCAAAGACAGGAATAACAGCGCCGCGCAAGTTAATGATCCCTCTGACAAACCCTTCCACTTGCGGCAGGGGAGTAATCTTCCGGTAGCTTAAGACCTCTTTTATTTTGGATATTTCAATACCAAAAACCTGCTGGTTTATTGAAAAGACAACATATTGGGTTCCGGCCATCAGAATTCCTCGAATCCTTCTTCAAATTCTTGTTCCAACAAATCTTCACTCATGTCCTCGACATCTGGTTTGGTTACCAGGGTTTTATACAGCGAGGTGGAAAGAGTTTTGGACTTCCTGCGATTTTCGCGAGCCGGCAGCGGCGGATTTTTTTCAATTTTTAGATTGTCTGCCGTTTGCTCCTCCTTATCCCCCTCTTCCTTATCTCCAAGAATAAATACTCCAACCATATTATGAAGCTGTTGTGCTTTTTTCGCAAGCTTCTGGGTCTCCTGGGAAATCTCTTCCACAAAATAGGCGTTCTTTTCATTCACATCGCTCAACTCCTGGGATCCCTCGCTAATCTGTTCGATTCCCTTCGAGCTTTCCTCATTCCCTATGTTGATCTCTCCCAATGCATCTGAAACCTGCCTTGATGTTTGCGCAATATCGCTAAAAGACCCTTTCAATTTATCAATCCACTGGTCGGTTACAGTCACCCTGCTCATAATTTCCCGGACCAGCATTTGAATGTCCTTGGATGCAGCCCCGCTCCTTTTCGCAAGGTTCCGTATTTCGCTCGCTACAACCGCAAATCCGCGTCCTTCTTCTCCTGCACGAGCAGCCTCAACAGCCGCATTGATGGATAACAGATTTGTCTGGAATGTGATTTCATTAATCAGTTCCACCATTTCGACAATCTTCTGACTTGCATTTGACATCTCAATCATTGCATGAGATGCTTTTTCTACTTGCTCTACCCCCTCATGAGCCACCTTCACAGCATTTTTGGAAAGGGAATCCGCGTGCCGGGTATTTGTTAGATTTTCAGTAGTGTTTGAGACCAATTGTTCCAGAGTAGCGCTTATCTCCTCCATAGCTGATGCCTGCTGCTCGGTCCGCTGGGAAAGGCTCTGATTTCCCTCAGAGATCTGTGCAACTCCCTTGATCACCGGAATAATGTGATTCTTGACTTGAGCGATCAAATTCATTATACCATCTAACGTCTCATTGATCCTTTTGGTCATCACATCCATAGTATCTTCTGTTCCGGAGAAAGTCCCACGCATAGTAAAATCGCCGTTGGCTACCCGCTTGAGCATCCTGGAAAGATCCTCTACCTTCTTCTCCAGCTCCTGTTTGGATTTGCTTTCTCGAGTATATGCCTCTTGAAGA
>JAFCZU010000195.1 GCA_019314185.1 Deltaproteobacteria bacterium
TTTCCAATATAAATGACTTATAGTGCACATAGGGAATGAATAGAAATTTGTAAAATATCAACTTTTATTCAAGCTTTCCTGCCTATGCCTTAAAAAACCCATTAGTGGGAGCAAGGCGACCACTTCTTTTTGTGCAAAATAATCAGGAAATTTAAGCCAAGATAAAGAGGTGATCAACACCAGAAGAGATGGCCATTTCTTTTTTTGAATGCTCTTTTTCCTTCAATAAATGCAATATCTGTATCCTTAATGGCTCTGACTCTACCCCTGACTCTACCCCTGACTCTATCCCTGACTCTATCCCTGACTCAATCTGCGACTTTGGTTGGATAAAAGCTTCTTTATTTTCCTTTAGTTGTTTAATGTATTGAGGGCGAATTTTCAACGCATTTGGGGTCATATTTGGGGTCCATATTGTTTTTGAAATTCCTGTGCCTTAAAGGTTGGTATCGTGTTTATGACGTTTTCGGAAAGCTCCTGAAGATTGGAATTGTGGAACTGTATCTTGTGACATCCATTAGTTTCTATTTTCGAGTTTCGAGTTAGAATATCCAACCACATCAATGGATTATTTCAAAACAGTAAAATTAAAGAACGCCTTTCCGCTTCTACTAATGTGTTGATCAAGATGTGATACCGAGCCTCCCGCTGTAAGGTTAATTTAACAAACTAAGCACATCATCGGTATCTACTCGTTTCTTTCCGCCCTCAACGATTATCACTGCATCCTTCCGAGCCCTTGTAATAGCATTATAAAGCAATTTCCGTCTGTAAGTTCTATCAGAAGGTATCTGATACGGCCAAAGTACAATGACATAATCAAATTCCCGATTTTTAGCCCCGTGCACTGTAAGGGCAAGTCTTTTGTATCTTAAATTAGTTGATCTATATGCCATGAAACCATGTAAACATTTTTGAGATATGTTAATTAACTCTGAATATTCAATCCCGCTGTTTCCACGTAGATTTGCTATACGAATTGCACTTTTGCAGGTCTGCCGTACCACCCAATCATCTGTACATGCAGCTTTCTTCAAATCTTCTTTAACAACATCATTATCTTTATCTGGTAAAGGCAAGCAACTTTTTATATAATTAAACTTTTCTTGCTCGGATTTTTCCCATATAAATGGATAAGGGCCTATCTTCCTTCGCTGTCCCAACTTTTTCTGAAGTGATTTCATCGTAGAATCAATAAATCGATTTCCTTTATTTACAGGAGAAATAAGAACAATGCTTGTATCCTTCCCCCAGCCTTTCCATGCAATTTTAACTGAAATCTCCCAAGCAGCAAGGCCACTTCCATCTACTGGTTTCACTTCGATACATCCATCTTTTGATTTATCATTTCTTAATACTTCAGCAGTATTCAACAATGCACTTTCATTTGTTCGCTCAATTGTTTGTAGTTGAATTAATTCGCTTGAGTGTTTCAGCCAATCAACCGCTTCGCAGGTATCATCATTTTCCGAATCTTCTTCAATTGTTAATTTTTGGAAAGGATCGGCTGCAACATAAAGCCTACTGTTCTTTGAAAGCATTTTAATGATTTTAAGAAGCAAGCCATCACAATCTTGGAACTCATCAACAATAATAATCGGGTAACTTGCTGATATGCATTGTCTTACTGTTGAATTTTGTAGCAACTTCAAAGTATCATTTCTCAACCTTGATATTGAAAGGAAAATATTTCTATGTTTACATTCACAATAAGTAGAATCATTCTGATTCAAATTCAGTTCGATGTTTAAGGTATATCCCAAGTACCGACGGAAACGTCTGACAATATCCAGGCAAAAAGAATCAATAGTACTGCAATAAACTGGTATGCCTGATTTATTAAGATTTGAAAGACTTGATACCAGTCTTCGACGGGCGCCATGCATATATGATAAACCTAAAAGAGTCTGGTAGGACTTCAACTGTTGACTCCCAGCAACTAATTCTGACTCTCTCACCAGATTATAGGTTTTTCCTGTTCCTGCAGCACCGACATATCCCTTTAAATTCGCAACGGGCATCAGTTTTATCCTTTATCAAATAGAAAGCGCCAGATATTGCATTTTCCATTTGAACGATCTTCATCTTTATTCCATAGCTCAGAAATTTCAGTTGAACCATCTGCCAATTTTGAAAGATTATCAAGGAACAGTCTGGCCCGTTTTGCTGCATTTGGATTTTCAGTAACGATGGCTATGATGTCTTCGTGGATGCTCCATCTGGTTTTGTTTTCTTCAAGACTTGCTATCAGTGCCGCCATGCTTCTTTCCGTAAGACCAAGAATTTCTTCTAAATGTTCCCAATCATCATCTTTTTCAGGTGACAAGATCCAGGCAATTAAAGCCTCAATGGTGCAGTTTTCAGGCAGCTGTATTATAATTGCAGGAGGAGTTGTTAGTTTCAATAAGCTTTTAACATAGTCTCCACCTGCCTTATCACCATCAACGATTGGTATAAGACACTCAATATATGGTTGAAATTTTTCATACGTTGCTACAACATGAGAATCTTGGGTTGGTAACATTGCCAATGCTTGTGGCGTTTTGGAATCGTCAGTTTCATTCCAGCCTTCTGCTGTCACACATGCTCTTAGCAGCGAATTAAACCATCTGAATTCCGTAAGCCCTTCTGGGGTCAACACAATACGATGCATCAATGCATTACATATTTCAGATCTGTAAATAGTATATAGCCTCATTAAAGCATTTTTATCAGGAATAGTTCCTTTTTTTGAAAGAAGCGGAACAGCTTCAAGGTCACCTAAGTTGTTCCTGAGAATTGTAATTTCTTCTGGTTTGAAATATGCAACAACTTCAGGAGAATGAGTAGTTGTTATTGATTGATTACTAACGCCTCGTATTCGCCCAACAAGTCTTCTGTGATGGCCTGGATGTAAATGAAGTTCAGGTTCCTCTGTTGCAAGGATAAAATTTTCTCCTCTTTTGTTTCGCGCCCTTCCGAATTCAAACAATAATAGCAAAGTTTGCAGAGAAATAATTCCTGAACCATGCCTGCCAAGTGGAAGCTTTGTATCTTTTTTTCCTCTTAGATAAGGAAAAATGGCTTGCATGACCCCATCAACATCCCCTGTTGTGGGGAAAAATTGTAAAACTGATTCTTCCTTACCTATAAACCCACTAAGCTCATCATTTACACGTTGAATAATGTTTTTTAATTGGTCATCATCTTCAAGCCGTATGGGTGGAGATTTTAACCATTCTTTTATCTCTTTGATAGCCCTCCCAGGCATTGCTTCCTGAAGTTTTAACACTTTTTTAAATAAATCAGATGCAAAAGAAATAACCCTGTCCCATGTCCTGTTAGACGGCAGGAGGAAAAAGCCGAGTTCTTTAAGATGTATACTTCTTAACCGCCGAAGATTGGAGTCCTCGAATGGGTCACCCTCACTATCATAAAAATATCTTTCAGTTTCAAATTCTAAAGTGTCTTCATCGAATCTTGCGGAAAAGGCAATCTGGCAGCAAAGTTGTAATTTATCTTTCATTTCACATGAGACATCTCCTGTCTCAGGATTCCACCAGAGAGGAATGCCTCCATCTTTCTGATTAAACCACTGTGGGGTTAAGTCAGGATTGTTTTGTTTAAATTCACTTATTGTAGCAATGATTTTTATCCGTGATTCTGGCTGAGGTGAGCTCCCAAAAAAATCATGATCACCGATTGGTCTAACCAAACGCTCTCTGCCAAACAATAATCCTAATGCATCAACTATTGCTGACTTGCCGACTGCATTAGGCCCCAGTAGAACAGTATGCGGCTGAAATTGTAGCTTTACTGATTTGATACCACGGAATCCCTCAATTTCTAATTGACAAATAAACATTACAGCTCTCCACGGAATGCGAGTTGGGTTAAGGAATTGAACATTGTCATTTCAATATATAGAGTTTTTGATTGTCTTTCCTTCATTTTTTTAACTGCATTTAATGTTTCCTTATATTTAATTTGAGTATTAAGAGGAGGAACTTCAATTTTCAATTTTAAAAGACGTTCCTTAGATATATTGGGCATAGATCCTGCCGAACCGCTAGCCAATGATTGAACCTGTTTTTTCTTTCCTGGATGAGTTAATAATCCCCATAGATATTCGGGAATAACATTTGATCGTTCTTTTAAATGAAAGCGAAAAATTGTATCTGATAACATTAAGCTGGAACGTGTTTTTTCAACAAGTGCACATGCACCTACTAATTCATAAGTATTTTTACGTGTAAATAATAGGTCTCCTGAGCTTACTTCAATATCTTCTCTTGGTTCTGCTTTAGGTGGTAATGCTTTATTCTCGTTTTCTAAATATTGACATGATGTAACAGCGCTAAGCTTTAAAACCCCCCATTCACCTTGAACAGCCTTACGATCAAGGCACTTGGGGCTCCAACCGTTTTTTATATAATTGATTTCATCATATAAGCGATGCATTGGCCATCCTTTTGGATTCGTCACCGGATCACCAAACATATCCAAAAACACAGACCTTAAAAACTCATCAGCCAGTTGAATCGCTTTTTCTCGTTTGCGGCGGATGGCATCAGCTTTGTCAAGGATGGCGGCGATGCGTTTTTGTTCATTTGTTGATGGTAGAGGGACTTTTACGATATCTGCAAATTCTCTGGAAATGCCGCCTACAGTCGCACCTCTAAAATCTCTTAAAATCTGCTGTTTACCTCTTGGACTATGAAGAAATCTAAAAATATAAGGGGGAAATGCATAATCGCTATTGATTTCTAAACGAAATATATGCTCATTAATTGATGCTTCTTTAAAAGGGAACCTCTCATTAACAAAACTAACTTTCCCTGTTGTCGCTCCATCTTTTACTATTAAAATATCATTCTGTTTTACTATCCCTTTTTTTAGTGAACTGTGAAAGTCTTCTGGGACAAGTTTAAGCTTTGAAAAATTAAAACTACCTGTTGAATCAAGATGCTCGGCCCCTAAACTTGGAACACCCGAATCCAACTCCTTAATGCCTCCCTTCGGTCGAGAACCGGATTCAAAAGAGACTAATACTTCTGAAAGAGCGTATTCTTTCATTTTATCATCCCCCCCAACTCCACCATATCCGCCATAATCTTTTTCTCCAGCTCCCGCATCCGTTTCAAAATTACCTTTGGCGGATCATACTCTTCTTCTTCATAAATAATTTCTTTATATCGATTAATGCTCAAATCGTATTTGTTTTTTATTATCTCTTCTGTGGGCACAAAAAAATGCTTTGCTTTTCTATCATTCTTTTTCTGCTTATGCCGTTTATTCCATTGCTCAACAATATCTGGAAGATCGCCATAACCCTCTATCTTATCCCTCTTGTCATCAAGAGTATAGCCGTCTGACTCCATGTCATAAAACCAGACTTTTTCCGTAACACCGCCTTTTACAAATATAATGATAGCGGTGCTCACTCCTGCATATGGCTTGAAGACACCGCTCGGCATGGAAACAATCCCTTGCAGCTCGCATTTTTCGATAAGCATCTCACGTAATTTTTTATGCGCTTTGCTGGAACCAAACAATACACCATCCGGCACGATCACAGCAGCCCTTCCACCAATGACAAGAGAGTTAATCATACGGTTTACAAACAAAAGTTCGGTTTTTGTTGTTGGAAGCTTCAGGCCTTCGTTAATATCACCCTTATCAATGCTTCCTTTAAACGGCGGATTGGCAAGAATTACATTATATTTGTCATCTTCATTATATTTTTTTGAAAGCGTATCTTTATAATCAATATTCGGTTCTGAAATTCCATGAAGTAGCAGGTTCATAAGACCTATGCGAACCATGGTCGTATCAAAGTCATAACCATAAAATGTTTTTTCTTTTAGCTGAGTCCAGAGCTTTTCATTGGTCAGCCTGTCTCCAAATGTGCCTCTTTTGAATCCGTTCTCATCTGTTTTTATCCTGTTTTTGCTGGTGTGCTGTGTAAGGATATGCTGATAAGCGCCGAGTAAAAAACCACCAGTACCGCAAGCCGGATCGCAAATTATTTCGCCAAGCTGTGGATTTACCAGTTCACACATTAGCTGAATAATATGTCTTGGTGTACGGAACTGGCCGTTCTTACCTGCTGTGGCGATTGCAGCCAGCAGATGTTCATACATATCACCCTGGGTGTCGTGAAATGTCTGACCCTTTTTGCTTTCCTTCTCAATTTCAATATAGATATTGTCTATAATGCTGATGGCCTCTGTCAGAAGAGACGGCTTGGGGATCATAAATATGGCATTCCTCATGTGTCTGGCATATGGCCGTTTCTCGCCGTTCAACTGTTTTAAAAAAGGGAACACTTTAGTTTGGACATGTGAAAGCATTTCGCCAGACTCCATTTGTTTAAAATAGCTCCATTTTTATCAACTTTTTCTTTTGAGTTAGGCAGGTTGAATTTGCCTTTAAAAATGGATGTGTATTTCCCGCCTGTAAATTCAGCATCTGCTTTCTGCTTTAGATCCATTTCGTCCAGCCTTCTCATAAAAAGCAGATATGATATCTGTTCAATAGCAGTAAGGGGGTTTGCTATTCCGCCGCTCCAAAACTTATCCCAGAGATTTCCAAGCATAGATTTGATTTTTGAATTAAGCATGATTCCCCATTACTGCATTAAGCTACAAGTTTATATGTCATATCCAGAATTTCATCTATTTCAGTTGGCTTAAAAACACCCCTGATGCCATGCGGATGAAGTTGCGTAAAAGGAGCATTTATTAAATCTTTCTTCTTAACGTCCCCTGTTTGCAGGATAAAAGTTTTCAAGGTCAGCAAAAACTGTATCTGCTGTTGTGAATAATCATTATGATTTGTAATAAACCTGAATCTTCTTTGCAGCTCAAAACCCTATCCTTAACCCTTTGATTTTATGTATTTTTCTTAAATATTTAGTGTAGTGATATAATTATTATTAAATTGTCTTGATATCATTG
>JAFCZU010000643.1 GCA_019314185.1 Deltaproteobacteria bacterium
ACGCCTATCATTTTTTCAATGTCAGAGCCTTTTTCATAGCACCAACCCCAAACCTCAAAATGTGCACTGAATGTGCACCTGTATTTTCTGTCATTGTAGGTTGCCGAACGCTAAAATCAGCCGCGCGCCTTTGGCGTCAGCTGTATTTTTTTGTTAGCATTTTTGTGGTAATTTGAAATTATAGAATCGTATGACGAATTCGCTATAACTTTTGTAAATCTTTCATCATCAAACCACCCAGCTCTAATAGCAAAAGACTTTGTCGATTTACGATTTATAAACACCCATAACAACGTTGCCAGCTGTACTAATAGTAAAACCCAACATACAAATCTTGCATCTAAAGTAAACAGCTCACTATTTGCCAAAAACAACTTATCCGTACCGAAAATAATAATAATTAATGATAGTAGCGTAAATATCATAATGGGTGCCATGTAAAAAAGGAGCTCCCATTTAGAAGTTCCTGTCCCTTCTTGTGTTTTTATCATCATCGACCGTATAGGTGGTAATTCAGGGTCATCCTTCTCCATTTTCAACCCAACCAAAAATATAGAATTAAGTAATCGGTGAAACACAAGCTGATCCATAACCCAAAGAGTGGAAATTCCAATTATAGCCAACAACGAAACCATTACAACTAAGAGGCCCAGCGGCATTGGCCAGCTGTCGATTTTAAAAGAATTAAACAACCAACCAATAGAGCCTAATGAAGCTAATATCCAGGTAGAAGCTAAGGTTCGTATACTTCCAGCACTGGAATTAAACCGCTCTTCCATTTCAGAAAGCTTCCAATATTTTTCAATTTCATTCATGTTGGATTTTCTTTCAATGTTTTATGCTAACCGTACGCATCACCTGCGCCCAAAGCTGATGAGGACTTGGCAAAAGCGACTTTTTACACAGACTGCGCAAAAATTAAAAAACGGCTTGGCTTTGGGTGTCAGAGTGAATGTTGGGCAACATCGCACCTACTCAATGCCACCGCCAAGTTTGATCCCCATGTGCTAGCAGTTGAGGATTCCATTCCCTCTGAGCCACATACCACCTATCACCGACCTGTGCAATTGGGTGCCATACCATACGTTAGGAATACTATTCGATTCTTGGGCATTGACTTGGAGATTTACTTTATAATTTATGATCCCATCCAAGCCTTTTTCTACTTCGCATTCATTCAAAGTCCACGTTGTTTTACAAACCTTGTGAGGCTCAAAGTGCTGTGTAATCAGGCCACATAGTACCTTCTTTGCCTCTTTCCAAAATGATATGAAAGAGTCATATCCTCCGAATGACTCCTTGCACTGGTCAAGAAGGCAAACGTAAGCATCAACCCAATTATGTCGATTCAGGTTGGTTGGCACAAGATTCATAAAGTACTTCTCTATTGTTTCCTCTGGTGTTTTACCCGCCTTCGGAGGTCCTGCTAATAGCCTTATAATATTAGAGAAAAAGGATAAGGAAACAAAATGCAGGAGAAACAGAAAAAAGAAACCAAATACCATTAGGCCCAAGAAATCTTCGGGATCCTTTATTGGATCAAGGACTATAGCGTCATCTAAGGCTTTTATAGCATCGCTTCCTTCCTGAGCCCTTTCACTTTGAAGGACTGCATTGCCCAGCCATTTCGATCGTAGCTGCTTACCAACTGCCTCAAGCTGCTCTGCAGATTCCTTATGGAGATTAGTTGATCTATCTTTTTTACTCATAAATATGTACTTCTTTCATGTCGCCCAACGCTACGGATCAGGCGCGGCTATTTGCCGTCGCCTGCATCCGACTTGTTAGAAGAGTTCTCTAAAGATTTCTTCATTAACTCTATAGCGAGCTTCTTGTCATCGACCTCTGCTTTGTTGTCCGGCTGGCCGCGTTTCCATAGATAGTAATCCATGTCGTCAGTTGCTGATGATCGGATGTTCAGGTTTCCCTCGTCAGTAATGGAAACCGTAAGCGTAAATACTTTGTCGCCGACGTTTCCCTCAAATATGTAGCTCTTCTTCTCGCTTTGCTTCAGGGCAACCTGAAGTGGTTGTTTCTTACCTCTCATGGATACAGTGATAGAGTCATCATCAAACTCGTACACAACTTGAGACATTCGTTTCATGATCGTCGGAAGGTACTTCGCATCCTCTGCCTTCCATTTCGGAGAGGTCTTTATGTACGTTTCCGTTGCCTCGGCGTCAATTATCCACGTTCCTTGTAAGCTCTTTGGCATCTCAGCCAAAACTGGTGTAGCGGAAATCACGACGATGACCAAGGCCATTAATACGTGCTCAATTCTTTTCATTATCTTCTCCTTCTAACGCTGAAAATGAGCTGACACAAAAGCCGCCTAAGCCTTTGGAATCACTTAAAATCGGCTCGGCTTTTGTGGTCAGCTCCATTTTTTTGTTAGGCCAAGAATTTATCTTCAAGTAATAAATTAGCTTTTTTCATTCTCTTTATAAAATCTCTGAAACAAACCATATAAGAATGATGCGATTACCGAAGCTAATACACCAACAAAAAACGAAACAACTCGTTCTTTCCAAATATTATCCATATACCTTTTCGACTGTATAGCAAAAATCTTTTGAATTATTTCTCGTTCAGTCTCAATAACTGGTTTTAATGTATCATGTTCTTTTTTCAAAGCATTTAGAATATCTTCCGATTCCCTTAATTTATGTTTTTGTCTTCCAACAAAATCAACTAAATTATTTAGACTTTTTTCAACATCATTCAGAGCTTGAATTTGTTCATTATATGTCTCATCTTTTAACCGTTGTTGATTCACAATTTCAATTTTATCCACATAAATATTTGCAGCTATTGAAACAATAAGGCCTATTGCAAAAGCTCCAATACCACTAAATAACCATTGGGAATTTGTTTTAATCCAATCCAAGAAGGCTGGAGTAAATAGCTTTTCTTTCTTCTGAATTTTATCAGAAGATATATTTATGATAACCCCAACAACCGCTATGCCTATACCGCTAAATAGCCATTCCTTATTAGCTAAAAGCCAATGTATTAATTCTTTCATAATTCATTCCGTTTAAAGAGGCCTAACGCCAAGGATAACCTGATGAAAAAGCAAACAAAATATGGCTAAAAAACGAAGAAAAATTGATAAACAACAAAATTTATAGAAACCAAAAAACGGCCAGGCTTTTTCAGTCAGAGTTCATCCTTTTGTTGTGTGCCGGGCAAGGCCCGGCTACTAAATGGTGATATCTGAAATAATGACACATATTTCAGATAAAGTCCAGACCCAGCCTGATGGAGGCGAAGGGTAGCCAATGGC
>JAFCZU010000644.1 GCA_019314185.1 Deltaproteobacteria bacterium
TGCCTTCACGTGAACAACAGGCGCTGATCTTTTTTTGATAGCAGTTTTGAGTGCATATCTCACCGAAATGTTCGGACAGAAAAATATCTATATCTTTTCGAAACAAAAAATAATCAGCAATTAGAGATTCAAGCTCACGTCTTTCAGCAGGAAAAACACTTGCAAGATATTGATGCACCATAGACAGGGCATCTGTCTGTTCTTTCTGATAGGAACTCATTTTTTAAAACTTGTTTCCACAACAACTTCCCGGCCCAGCGCAGCCGGCCTCGCTTGGAGTAGATCCGCAGCAAGAAGTATCGCCATGCCCAGGCACACTGTGGTGTGAAGCCCCGGAAAACGATGAATGAGCTGCAAGTAATTTTTTCAGATTAGAACTTCCGCATGAATGGCACTTCGGTTGATCCCCTGAACCGGTAATAAGGAGTTCACTGGATTTCCCGCAGTCCAGACAAAGAAAATCAAATAACGGCATAATTTTTCTCCCTTAAACCTAAGTTGAGCGATTCTTTGCGAAGAAATGTGCCAAGATCTTGATGCAGCAAGGTTTGTGAAAAGCGCAGGCATACATGGATATGTCGAGACTTTTCGCAAGTACTTGATGCGCAAGAGATTGGTGCAGGTCGAGTAAAAAATCGCTCAATTTAGGTTAAACTTACATATAATCAAATTATAAAAAATATAGAAATAACGATTATTTGTTATCACGTCAAGAACAAAGCTAAATAATGCCTGAACAAAAACGGCTAATTTTTCCAAACCATCAAAAAAACCTTGACAAGATTTTTTTCTGTGTTTAAGTTAGATATATCTAACTTAGATTGTTTAATCTAATTATTTTGTTTATATGAAACCATGAAATAACACTCATTAAACCATTTGGTTTTCTTATCAATTTTAACGAGTCTCTTAAAAAAAACGCCAAGACAATTATATTATAATCTTGGTGTCTTTGTGCCTTAGTGGCCGAACTATTAGAATTAAAAAAGTAAAAGAATGTCTTACGGTTTCCGCTTTCTATCATGCCTTTTTTTGTTTCAGAAATATTGAAAGGGAGGAATATCAATGCAAGTTACTAACATTCAAGCTCGCAACGACGGGCGTAATCGTAAACTGAGACCGGTGCGAAAACAAACATCGGGAGCAGAGAATTGTCCATTGTTCGATCTTTGCGGAAAACGTGTTCTTATTGTAGGCGGAATAACTAAAATCAAGACATTTTACCGCCGGGCGATCGAAAAAAAAGGCGCTGTCTTTGAATATCATGATGGTTGGGGGAAACATGGCCTGGAGGGACTGATCAGGCGCTCGGATATGGTCTTGTGCCCGGTCAACTGCAATAGCCACAATGCCTGTTTATGCGTCAAGAAGCTATGCAAAAAATATTGCAAACACGTCCAGATGCTCCCCAGCTCCAGTTTGAGCGCTATTTCACAGGCATTATCAAAAAGTGCAAGAACGAATTGATAATGTTAACCCGTAAAAAACCAGACAAAGAAGGCATCATGACAACCAAAGAGTCAAAACAGCTTTTTGAGAGGGCTACCCTTTCTGCAACCCGCTCCGGCAAGAGTTCAGGTATCCAGCCAGGATACATCAATGTCGGTTCACACCTGAATCAAAGAAACAGCTTGAGCGCCAGGGTGAAAGCTGAAATTGATCGGCGCTTACACTTTTACAGAAAAGACAAAGACTGATCTACTTTTGAAATACTACTTCGGTAGTGAAAGGGTTTAAGGTTTCAAGTGGGCGAAAACGATAGATTGTGCCGTTTATCCGTGAACCATCAACCTCTATTTTGAGGTAGTTATACTCTTCAAATCTGTGGCCATCCTGCCAGTAAAGCGATCTGGTTAAAGGAAGGTTTGTGGTAAACAACAAAGACATGATCCCTGCAATTGGCCTTGGCGGCCTCAAGTTGATCCGTCAAATAGGCCATCTGCTCTTTAAATTTTGGATAGTTACTTGACCAAGCAGTCCCCTCGGGACTCCATCCGCCGCTATCCAGGAATATAAAGCTACAATTATTATGG
>JAFCZU010000645.1 GCA_019314185.1 Deltaproteobacteria bacterium
TGGGATAACTCCATAATTTCAAGAAAGATTGATCACAAAGATTTGCGAGCAATCTTTCGGTAGGTGTTACTCCTTCTGATTTAACAATTTTGGAAGTCATTTTATTTTATTAACAAGTAATTATATAGTTTCCTGATATCTACCATGATCTAAAATAGTTGACAACGGATTTTCTCCAATGATATTCGGTTTTTAACCGGATATCATTCATTAATGATCAATAAGCAGGATAACATCGCATGATTAAAATCCCAGCCGATATTCACAGGCAGTAATCTAGGGGAAGTTCCTCAGTTTATAAGTTTATATCGTCAAGAAATAGAAAAACCAAAGTAAAAAGCCCCATCTTTCATATGAATGAAGAAATGGGGCTTTATTTTCTTCAGGCGGCAGTCCTTCAACTCTAACCTCGCTTAACTACAGAATAGTTTCTTGTTTGATTTTTATCCAACAAGAGTCAAACATTTTCACATTTTTGACCCCATTTTGTACACCAATTTCATGAATCAAATAATCATTAAAAAAGGCACCAGACCAAAGGCTCAATTCATCTTTTTGCCCTGAATTTTTTAAAAATGGTTCAACATCACTTTTTGCCAGAGAAAAATCAATCTTTTTACTTTTTTCCGATATCAATTCAACAAGTTTCTCTTTGGTCAGCACCTCTGAAAAATTAATATGGCCTGTTTGCAGCATTTTATTCTTAAGATAACGCAGGTCACATGGGATATTATTTTTTACAAACCAGATTAAATCATACCAGTCACGGCCTTTGATATTGGTTCTGATTGTTCGACACAACAGGGCATGCATTTTGCCCGCAAATAAACTGGGTAAGGTCATAGTTTTAATGGTAAACGGAATTGGATGGAGATGATATTTGAGGTCATTGGTAAACCCGGTTGCCGGATCCTGATCGATTTCCAATTTTATTTTCATCACAGCATTTTTATGTGTCTTTAAATTTGAATTAATTTTTAATAAATGGACCAATGTGTTTGCTTTGATGAAAGCGGAATCAATGGTGCTTTTATTCTTCTTGTCTTTTTCTTCTACCCAAATCTCAAAACCCCATAGTTCCAGTTCTGATTTTACTGCACCAAGATATTTTTTAATATCGAAAGTTTTTTCCGGCTGAATTAATGAGAAATCCAAATCCTCAGAAAACCGGTCCAGCTTATGCAGAATTCGTAATGCGCTCCCACCGTAAAAAACAGCCTTTTCATAAAATTTTGATCGCCATAAACCAAGCAAAACGATTTCCTGTATGATCTCTTTAAGCGCATTTTCATGATCATGAACCGTATGTAATTCATACCTGTTCAGCATTTGTTCTATTTTCTCATCAAACATAATCTTCCTTCAGACAATTAAGCAGCAATTTTATACTTTGCCTTCGATATCCAGTCTTGATTTCTTCTAATAATGATAAATCAAAATTTTTAGTAACAATGTAATCCAATCGCATTAACTCGAGGAATTCCTTCATTTCTTTTTTCGTTGAAATATGCGCTTGCATAGCGGTCATGTCGCAGAGCGCCTTTTCAGGGGAGGCAATTAGAAAACGTTTTCCATCTCCGGTATCTTTAAGCTGAATCCCAAGATTGAATGCTTTTTTGGGGCAATACAAATAAGAAAATCTGCCAACCGGAGTTTCAAACAGCTTTTTTCGTTTCATGGTCATGCTGATTGTTAATTCAACACGTTCCGGTATCATGCTCCAAAAAGCCATTGCGGTTTGAGCGGTGACGTAAGACGGCCCATAGATCAGATTAGCCAGGACAAACTTGTTGTAAGGCTTATTATACTCTTTGCCCAACACATAAAGGCCCTTTTTAATCCTAACGATATCCTTATCCTTGAGGAGCCCCCTGATCTTGTCTCTTGGCTTTTTGTAATCCCTTAAAGTATGCAACAGCAAATTATAATCAAACTCTGCGGGAAACTGAATTAAATTTTTCATAAATATCAACCAATATGTCTAATAATTTGGACTTACTGGCTTAAATTTAATTTATCAAATAGGAATTGTCAAGAGATTTTTATGAAAATTATGACCTTTAGTTTTGCTAACCTAAAATTGACCCCCCTGAGCCGACTTCTGGTATAAGGGATTGATAAATATCAATTCAACAAACCGGAGGGAGAAAGGAGAATGCTCAAAGTGGATCAATA